>NTKO01000001.1 GCA_002457735.1 Bacteroidetes bacterium MED-G13
ACTAACAAAAAAATTTACTTATGAAAAAAATTACTTATATATTTCTAGCTTTTTTAAGCTTTCAATTTTCATTTTCACAATGTCCAACCCCATACGTTACACAATGGTCAATGACTGGCGATGGTGCCTCATTTGACGGCAATAATCAAAGTGAAGTTATAGGTTATGAAATTCATTACAGTACTAGTGATTTCACCCTAGGAGATCCCACTGTAAGCGTTTATCAATTTATCTCATTCCCTCATGAAATGGCCGGAGTTTTAGAGACAGGTACCACATATTACATGACCATAAGGTCGGTTTGTGGTGATAATGATTACTCCGATTGGGAACAGAATCCAGACAATAATGGTAACGGACCTGATATTTTCACAACAACAAACTGCGCTTCGAGTTATTCACTTCCTTATTTAAATGATTTTAATGATCCTGTTTTTTGGACTGCATGTCAAGCTTTTGAAGATGTTGATGCAGATGGGAACTTTTGGAATTATATAAACTATACAGTCGAAGAGGAAGGTGATTATGTTGCAATGTCTGAATCATATTCGAATACTACTGGAGTGTTGTTCCCTGATAACTGGTTGGTTATGGGTCCTGTAGATTTAACATCCTCTAATGATGCAGAGTTAACTTGGAAGGCAAGAGGGATCGATTCATCCTGGTGTGAAGAAAATTATTCAGTTTACGTAAGTGTATACAGTAATTCCAATGCTATTTTAGGTGATGAAAATGCCGTTGTTTACAATGAAACCATTTCATCATTACTTGGTGACGGATGTGGTGACGCATTTGGAGAAAGATCACTTGATATTTCTGCTGCTGCTGGTAATTTAGTTTACATTGCACTAAGACACCATGATATTGCTGATATGTGGCATTTGAATATTGATGATGTTGCTGTTACCTCATCAACAATGAGTATTGATGATATTGAATTAGGTATTTTACACAGTTATGATAAGACCTCAAAATTACTTAAAATTCAATCAAGTAGTGATTTAATTACTGGTGTTGAGATTTACGATCTTAATGGAAGAATGATTCAATCAAACTCTGGAAATGAGCCATCTATGATGATTTCATTTGAGTCATTTGAAAACGGAATTTATATTGTTAATGTTTCAACTGAAGTTGGACAGAAAAGTATTAAGTTACTTAAACAATAATAAAAAAATTTTTAATAAAAAAAGCACCCAAATTGGGTGCTTTTTTTATTTGTTTGCTAACTGACCACATGCTGCATCAATATCATTACCTCTTGACATTCTTATGGTTGCTGTGATATTATTTTTTTCTAATAATGAAATATACTTGGAAAGTGTTTCGTCTGAGGCTTGAATAAAGTTTGGATCATTAATAGAATTATATTGAATTAAGTTTACTTTACTTGGGATTTTTTTACAAAAATTTACCAGTGCATTGATATCTTCTTCTTTGTCATTGAATCCTTTCCAAACGACATACTCGTAGGTTACCATACTTTTGGTTTTATCATACCAATAAACCAAAGAATCCCTTAGCTGAGAAAGATCCATTTTGGCATTAAAAGGCATGATGCTAGTTCTTGTTTCATCTATTGCTGAGTGAAGGGAAACAGCAAGCTTGAATTTTACTTTGTCGTCTGCCATTTTTTTAATCATTTTTGGTACTCCCGAAGTCGAAAGGACTATTCTCTTTGAGGACATACCAAGTCCTTCATTTGAAGTGATCATTTCGATTGCCTTAGTTACATTTTTATAATTCATTAACGGTTCTCCCATTCCCATAAATACAATATTGGTTAAAGGTCTTTTATAAAAATCTTGACTTTGTTTAGCTATTAAAACAACCTGATCATAAATTTCATCTGCATTCAAATTTCTCATCCTTTTGAGCCTAGCTGTTGCACAAAATTTACAATTTAAACTACACCCAACCTGAGACGAAACACAAGCTGTAATCCTTTTTTTTGATGGTATCAAAACACATTCAACAATTAAATCATCAAAAAGCTTAATTGCGTTTTTAATGGTTCCATCTTTACTCTTTTGCTGTCTAGAAATCTCAATTTTTCTTATAACAAAGTTGTTTTCTAAAAAAGTTAGTAATTTTTCTGGAAGGTTGTGCATGGATAAAAAGTCATGAGATGACTTTTTCCATAACCAATGATAAATTTGTTTAGCTCTAAAAGATTGAAAGGAATTTTCTTCTAAAATTTCTTTTAGTTCATCAATAGTAAGTGATCTAATGTCCTTTTTGGCAGCCAATTTTAAATAATTAGCATCGAGTCTCCATAGCTAAAGAAATTATACTTTTCTTTGATTGCTTCTTCATATGCTTTTTTGATAAAATCATTTCCCATAAAAGCAGAAGACATCATCAATAGGGTTGATTTTGGCATATGAAAATTTGTGATCATGGAGTTTGCGATATTAAACTCGTAGGGTGGAAAAATAAACTTATTTGTCCAACCATCAAACTCATTCAAATTACCCATGGATGAAACTGAACTTTCTATGGCTCGCATCACTGTTGTGCCAACTGCGCAAATTCTTCTTTTATTTACAATTCCATTATTTATAATGTCTGCAGAAGCTTGCTCAATAATAACCCTCTCGCTATCCATCTTGTGTTTAGATAAATCCTCTACTTCAACAGGTGAAAAAGATCCTAATCCAACATGTAAAGTAACCTCTGAAAATTTAATTCCCTTAATTTCTATTCGTTTCATTAGATGTTTAGAGAAATGTAAACCCGCAGTGGGGGCGGCAACAGCTCCTTCGTTTTTTGCATATATTGTTTGATATCTTTCTTTATCATCTGGCTCTACCTCCCTATTTATATATTTTGGAAGTGGTGTTTCTCCAAGTTCTATTAATAATTGTCTAAAATCTTGATAGCTTACATCACATAAGAACCTGAGAGTCCTACCTCTAGAAGTCGTATTGTCAATAACCTCAGCAACTAATGTATCATCATTACCAAAATATAACTTATTTCCGATTCTAATTTTTCTTGCAGGATCAACTAAAACATCCCAAAGCCTTTGCTCTGCATTTAATTCTCTCAGTAAAAAAACCTCAATTCTAGCACCGGTTTTTTCTTTATTACCGTATAATCTTGCCGGGAATACTTTTGTATTGTTTAAAATAATAATATCATCTTCATTAAAATATTCAATCATATCCTTAAACTGACGATGTTGAACTGAATAATCTTTTCTATCAATTACCATAAGCTTGGCTTCATCCCTAACTTTATTGGGATATTCAGCAACAAGTTCCTTTGGTAGTTCATAATTAAAATCAGATAATTTTTTTCTCATAAAGTAAGTATTAAATGTTGCAAATATACAATCTGATTATAGGGGATGTCAAGTAAATGAGTAGTTAATTTACTCCTATTGAGGCAAGATGATCCCAAAACTCAGGGTAAGATTTGGAAACAACTCCAGAATCTTGTATTTCAAGATCTGTCTTTATAGCTAAACATGCGAATGCCATAGCCATTCTATGATCCTCATAAGTTGAAATTTTCGTTGTATTGAAAATTGCTTTTGAAGCATTAAATTCAATGGACTCATTTGTTACTGTTGGAAATACATTAAACTTCCTGATTTCATTTTCTAAGGCAATTATTCGATCTGTTTCTTTAATTTTTAAGGTGTGGAGCCCAATTAATTTACAAGACATTTTTAATGCAAGACAGGTTACTGCAATTGTTTGGGCAAGATCTGGATTTGCTGAAAGATCTAGATTTATTATTTGTTCTGCTTCTCCAATTTTTTCTACTAGAACAGATTCATCCAAAAATGTAGTTTTTACACCAAAAAGCTCAAAGATTTCACTTAATCTTTTATCCCCCTGAATACTATAGCTATTAAAATGTGTTAATTCTAAAGAATATCCTATATCAGCCAATGATACAATTGAATAAAAATAAGAGGCAGATGACCAATCTGGTTCTACTGTAATTTCAATTGCATTTATTTTCTCTTTTTGATTAACAGAAATAATATTTTTATGGTATGTTACCATAACTCCAATTTTTTTTAAAAGATCAATTGTCATTTCAATGTATGGCAGTGAAGTATCTTTTGCGGTCATTTCAATTTCTAAACCACCCTCAATCTTAGGTGAAATTAATAGTAGAGACGAAATAAATTGACTACTTATTGACGAATCAATTCTAAGTTTTTTTGATTGAAGTTTGTGGCCAGTTATCCTCAATGGTGGAAAACCACTGTTTTCTAAGTATTCAATTTTAGCACCTATCTTCTTTAATGATTTTACCAAAATAGATATGGGTCTTTTATGCATTCTTTTGGAACCGTATATATCAACTATTGAGTTTTTTTTCACAGAAAAAAAAGAAGTTAAAAACCTCATAGCTGTTCCTGCATGCCTAATATTAATTTTATTTGAGCTTGATTTTAGAGCATCTGACATGTGTCTTGTATCATCGCTCGTTGACAGATTTTTAATTGTAATATTTGGAAAAATGGATTGTAAAATTAATAGTCTGTTGGAAATACTTTTAGATCCACTGATTGTAATTTTTCTTTGAGATATTAAATTTGTACATCTTAAAACCATCGCCTTATTTATCCTAACTTGGAATTAGAGTGATGTCTATCATGATCTCTTTTTGCTTTTTGCTCAAGTCTTTTATCAAAAGACTTTTGTAAATCCACTCCAGTTTGATTAGCCAAACATAATAAAACAAATAAAACATCAGAAAGTTCATCATCAAGGCTGATTTTTTCATCTGATTTTTTAAAACTTTGTTCACCGTATTTTCTTGCAATTATTCGTGCAACTTCGCCTACTTCTTCAGTAAGTTGCGCCATGTTTGTAAGCTCATTAAAATATCTTACACCATGCTTTTTGATCCAATTATCAACTTTTATTTGTAGATTTTTTATTTCCATAAAACTAACTTATTAATTTTTTATGATTATATATTAGAAATAGATACCTGATTAGTAATGCAAAAATAAATGAAAAAAGAGTAATATTAAATGTTTGAACTGAAAGAATCCAATGACTCATCATCAATAGTAGCATTAAAAATATGAATTTCAAATAGCCTAATATCCACTTTCTTTTTTTTCTTGTAAATAAATCTATAAATAATAGAATATTAAGGGGAGGTGCCCACAGAATATTATAATTTTGAGAAGCAGCTGAGTGATCACTATAAAACCATAAGTAGCTAATTAATAGACCAATCATAGTGGTAATTGAAATTAGTAAAATATCTAAAACCTTTGTTTGCTTATTATTCCTAAAATCTAGAAAAGAAACTAGGATTATAAATATTGAAATAAACAATATAACAAACAGAGGACTGGTTAAGTTGAAACCAGATTCTTCAAAAATATCTTGGCTTTTTAGCAATAATTTTGACTCTATAATTTCTGGGTTCACGGATTCAATTGTATCTAAAAAGCTACCGAACTTCGATGGAAGAAAAAATGTTTGCCTATAATTAATATCTTGATCTATAATTGAACCAAGACATATATCAATTGCTAATGAACCCCATGAATTTTTTGGAATCATTTTATAAATTAATGATCTATAACTATAATTTGATTTACTTGATAAGTTTATTTCAAAATTATAGATCTCATCATTAAAATTTTCAATAAATAAATCAGCAACTTTTGTGGAGCAATTATCATTAAAATATTCATATACATAAAATTTATTCTCTTGTCTTGAATTTTCAAATAGTAGTCGAATTAAAGCATCTTTTTTATTTTTTGAGATCTGAATTTTGTGCTCAAGAATTCCTCTTTTTTGATTTTTATAGTCATTAAAAAATCTATTATAATTATTGATGCCTAAAGAGTAAATTGGCCTGCCTTTAACAAAATTGGAATAAAAGTCCGGAGCTTGAAAATCATAAATTCCAAAATTAAAAACTATATCATAATTTAATTCGTTATCAACTACTCTGATCCCACTATGTCCAAATGCATCTACTAAGTCTTTTCCAGGCGATACAGTTAAAATGCTAATATTATATCGATCAATATCTTGCTCCATTGAAAAAGAGAAACTTGATAAAAAAAAGAAAATTAGAAGTAAAACTTTATTATTTATATTTTTTATTTCCATGATAAGTTAGGAATTTTCAATGATAATTGTTACGGGTCCATCATTTACCAATCGAACTTGCATCTTCGCACCAAACTTTCCAGTTTTTATTTTATCTCCTAATGCAACATTTAACTTTTCAAGAAACTTATTATAAATAGGCTCGGCATTTTTGGGGTGAGCTGCCTGTATAAAACTTGGTCTATTACCCTTTTTAGTATCAGCATATAATGTGAATTGACTGACTAATAATATTTCACCACTAATTTCTAAAATATTATAATTCATTTTTGAGTTTTCATCTTCAAAAATCCTTAATTTCAGTAACTTTTCAATGAGCTTATCAATTATATTCACATTATCAGATTTAGAGATTCCTATCAATACTACTAACCCTTTTTTAATTTGTGAAATGAGAGATCCCTCAATGTATAAACTAGAACTTAAAACTCTTTGAATCACTAATTTCACTACCTATATTTTAAATCATTAGAATCTAACATCTGAAGATAACTTTTATATCTAGATTGTGAAATATCCCCCTTCTCAACAAGATATTTGATTTTACAGTTTGGTTCATTTAAATGCATACAATTGCTAAACTTACAACCATCTTTGTTAGATAAAAACTCGGGAAAGTAGTCGCCCAATTCGTAATTGTCATAATTGATTAATCCAAACCCCTTTATTCCAGGGGTATCAATTAGCTCTGTTTCACTATCTAATTCAAATAACTCGGCATAGGTTGTGGTATGTTTTCCTTGAGAGCGTTGAGAAATACCACTAACTTTTAAATTTAAAGATGGTTTAAGCATATTAACTATTGATGTTTTACCAACTCCTGAATGTCCACCAAGCATGATGGTTTTACCCTTAATTAATTGCTTCAAGGCTTCAATATTTGATAAATCCTTTGTTGATAAGGTCAAACACTGATAACCTATTTTTTTATAAATATTAATTGTTTCATTTAAATTTTTAATTTCGTTTTTTTTGTAAGTATCAAACTTGTTAAAAATTAATGTTGTTTTAATGGTATATGCTTGTGCGGCTACCAAAAACCTATCAATAAAACTTGTAGTCGTTATAGGATCTTTTAATGTAATTACTAATAATAAAAGATCAATATTTGAAGCTAGAATATGAGTTTGTTTTGAAAGGTTAACAGACTTCCTTAAAATGTAATTCTTTCGATCCTTAATTTTTTCGATTATCCCTATTTCCCTCTTTTCCTCCTCATGCAAGTTGAAATTTACAATATCTCCTACGACCACAGGATTTGTACTAGAAGCTGCATTTAACCTTAATTTTCCCTTAATTTTACATTCGTAAAAGTTATCATCTTCAGATTTAACCAAATACCAAGAACCTGTGGATTTATAAACTTTACCTTCCAATGAATGTCTATTTTTTTAAAATTTGATTTTGGTTGTTAATAGATTCCTGATGAATTGCTTTAAAAACCTTTAATATTAACTCTTCACTCAACCCTTTACTCTTTCCATCTTTTATCATTCTTAATAAAATTTCACTCCATCTTCCAGATTGTAGAATAGCAACATTATTTTCTTTTTTTAAAAACCCTATTTTTTTAGCAACCTTCATTCTATTTCCTAAAACGTTAATTAATTGCTCATCATGCATGTTAATTTGAGCTCTTAAATTTTCTAACTTTGTTTTAAAATCATCATTGTCATTGCTTTTCCGTCTAACAACTAATTTTTTAGTTATTTCTTTTAAGAATGAAGGAGTAATTTGCTGTTTGGCATCGCTCCATGCGTTATCAGGATCATTATGCGTTTCAATCATAAGTCCATCATAATTAAGGTCCAGTGCTGTTTGACACAAGTCAAAAATTAAATCTCTTCTTCCAGCAATATGTGATGGATCAAGAATTAGAGGAAGATCTGGTAATTTTGTCTGTAAATCGATAGCAATTTGCCATTCAGGGTTATTTCTATATTTAGTTTTTTCATAGGTCGAAAATCCACGATGAATTGCTCCAATGTTTTTTATGTTGGATGTGTAAATCCTTTCAATTGCACCAAGCCATAAAGACAAATCAGGATTTACAGGATTTTTTATCAAAACTATTTTATCTGTACCATTCAGGGCATCAGCAATTTCTTGAACAATAAAGGGACTGACCGTAGTTCTCGCTCCAATCCATAAAATATCAATATCATTTTTTAGTGCCAAATCTACGTGGTTTGCATTAGCTACCTCTGTCGTAGTTAAAATATTCGTTTCACTTTTAACTTTTTTGAGCCAATCCAATGCTAATGAACCAACACCTTCAAAATTTCCAGGTCTTGTTCTTGGCTTCCAAATACCAGCTCTATAAATAGTTGTATCACTATCTTTTAGCTGATTTGCAATCTCAAGAACTTGATTTTCTGTTTCTGCACTGCAGGGTCCTGCAATAAGTAATGGATGTGATAAATTAAAATTATCAAGCCATCCTCTTAAGTTTTTATTATTCTTCATAGATTAATGCCATTTAGTATATTCTTAATATAATTGATCTTTTTTAGCTCTGTCTCTAATTCATCAAATTTATTATCATTTATTAGTTTTCTAATATTATTCAAATTTAAAATATAGTCATCAAGTGCCTCAGTTATATTTAGTTTATTATCTTCAAATATGTGTGTCCACATTTTTGGGGAACTTTTTGCTAACCTAACGGTAGATTCAAATCCACTACCTGCCATTTCAAAAATATTTTTTTCATTTTTTTCCTCATCAATTACAGTTTTTCCCAACATGAATGAACTTATGTGAGATAGGTGTGATACGTATGCAATATGTTTATCATGGGATTCTGGATCCATAAAACTAATATTCATTTTCAAGTCTTTAAATATATTGATAGCGAAATCAACAAGTTTATTATTAGTTTTATTGTTTTCACAAATAATCATTGTTTTATTCGTGAATAGGCCCTTTACAGCAGCGTTAGGTCCGGAAAATTCATTTCCTGCTATGGGGTGAGCGGCAAGAAAATTAGATCTTAACTTATGAGTTTGAAGATTTTTACAAATATTTAATTTTGTTGAACCAAAATCTATAACAAGGGTTTCAGGTAAAATAAAATCTAAGATTTTTGGCAAAATCTTAATTATCGCTTTTACAGGCACAGCAATGATTATTATGAAAGCATTGGTAATATCATTTATTTCTGCGTATGAGTCAATAATATTTTTTTGTTTAGCAATCTTCAGATTTTGTGCAGATTTATCAATTCCGATTATATTATTATCCTTAAAAATATCCTTCAACTCAAGAGCAAAGCTACCTCCAATAAGACCTACACCAACTATATATATATTTTTTTTCATAATCGGGAAATTGCCTTCTTAATATTAGCTGTAGTGTTACACAATGATATTCTAATATATCCTTCCCCATTTGTTCCAAATATTATTCCAGGAGCAACGAAAATTCCGAATTTTTGAAGAAGATTATCAACAAATTCTTTTGATGAAATCGACTTATTAATTTTTGCCCAAACAAACATGCCAACATTATCCTTAGAAAAAGTACAGCCTAGTTTTGATGTAAGTTCCCAAACTAATTCACGTCTTTCTTTATATTTCATATTTAGTTTCTCAAACCAATCATTATTTTGAGACAATGCATGAGCAGCACCCATTTGAACTGGGTAAAACATGCCAGAATCTATATTACTTTTAACCTTCAATATATTTCTAATAAAAGTGGAATTTCCGATAACAAACCCCACTCGCCAACCAGCCATATTGTATATTTTACTCATTGAGTTTAACTCAATACAATTTTCCATTGCACCAGAAATACTCATAATACTTAGGGGATTGTCATTTAAAATAAAGCTGTATGGGTTATCATTAACTATTAATATGTTATTTTCTTTTCCAAATTGAATAATTTTTTCAAATAACTTTAATGATGCTGTTTGTCCAGTTGGCATATTTGGGTAATTAACCCACATTATTTTTACTTTACTTAAATCCAACTGTTTTAATTTACTAAAATCTGGTTCCCAATTATTTTTTTCGGTTAGATCATAGTGGATTATTTTATTTCCCATCAATTTTGTGATAGAGGAATAAGTAGGATAGCCTGGGTTGGGGATTAAAACAGAATCATCATCATTTAAAAAAGACATTGATATATGAAATATACCCTCCTTGCTTCCAATTAATGGTAATATATTTTGATCAGGATGAAGATCAACTTTATAATATTTTTTATAAAAAGAAGAAATCTTTGCACGTAATTGGTAAATACCAGAATAACCCTGATACTTATGAGCATGTTTTTGATTCAAACTTTTTACAACTGTTTTAATTGAATTTTCAGGTGGCAATAAATCTGGGCTTCCAATTCCTAAATTAACAATATCTTTTCCTTTATCAATTAAGGCTTTTACCTCTCTTAACTTCTTGGAAAAATAATATTCAGAAATATGTTCTAACCTTTTGGAATTATCAATCATTTTTTGAGTTTTTATATTCTCCTAAAATTTTAAAATCTTTTGCCATAATTTCTATTATTGATTTTGCTTTAAAATAATCATCTAATGATTCAAATGTGATATCTACAAAAAAAGAATATCTCCATGGAGTTTCAATTTTTGGCATTGACTGAATTTTAGTCAAATTAATTTTACAATCGCTCAAAACATTTAGTATTGTTGCCAAACTCCCTCTTTTATGATCCAATTCAAATTTAATAGAAGCCTTGTTAAATACAGATTTACTATTTATAATTGATCTTTTGAGAACAACAAATCTTGTTTCATTATTTTTAATTGTCTGAATATTTTCAGCTAATACATTTAAACTGTATAGATTAGATGCTAATTCGCTAGCAATTGCAGCTCTACCTTTAACATTGCTAATATAAATTTCTTTAGCAGAGAGTGCAGTATCGGTGTCCTCAACTAATTTAATTTTTGGATGTTTTTTAAAAAAATCTCTACACTGAAGTAATGCCATTGGATGTGAGTGGACTTCTTTAATATCATCAATGGACTGGTTTTCTAGAGCTAATAAATTATGAGAAATTTTCAAATAATACTCTCCAACAATGGAAAGATTATATTCATCAATCAGTGCGTAATTAGGAATGATTGATCCTGCAATAGAATTTTCAATCGCCATTATTGATGCATCAGATTTTCCTTCGGCAAGATGTCTTGACATCATTTCAAAAGTTAAGAATTCATCAATATCGATATTACTACCATAATATTCATTCGCCACAATATGGTGAAATGAACCTTGTATTCCTTGTATTCCTATATTTTTTTTACTCATAAAAAAAGTCCCGAATAATTCGAGACTAGATTTCATTAATATTATGATTACATATTATAGTCTCTACCTATTCTTAGAATAGAAAAAGAAATAATAAAATCCAAAATTTATTGTAATCAAATTGGTCATGGCACGAATGTATATAATATTTATGAGAAAATAAAAAATTGACTAAAGAATATAATCAGTAGAAACAAAATTAGATTGTTTTGATCCTAATAAATCCTTAATTATTTTGTTGTTGTTATCATTATCTTTAGAGGCAACAAATGTTCTAATTGAAAAAGATCTAAGTGCATCACGAACACTTAGGGTACTGAAAGCTGAGTCTTTTCTTCCGGTAAAAGGATAAATATCAGGACCTCTTTGACAAGAACTATTAATATTAACTCTACAAACTAAATTAACTAAAGTGTCAATTAGTGGCCCTAATGTTTTGGTGTCTTTACCAAACAAACTTACCTGCTGTCCATAGTTAGATTCAGCCATATCATTTAATGGTTCATTAATATTTTTAAAAGATATAATTGGAATTACAGGTCCAAATTGCTCATCTTTATATACTTCCATATCTTTTGTTACAGGGAATAAAACAGATGGGTAAATATAATTTTCACACATTAACCCTCCTTTTTTGTTCATGACTTTTGCACCCTTTTTTAAAGCATCTTGAACAAGT
This sequence comes from Bacteroidetes bacterium MED-G13, assembly GCA_002457735.1. GTDB lineage: Bacteria > Bacteroidota > Bacteroidia > Flavobacteriales > Flavobacteriaceae > MED-G13. The sequence goes on from NTKO01000001.1 coordinate 12,069, forward strand.
GAGTTAATATATTTTGGTTTATTTGGTTCAGGAAGTGGTGTAAGCATAACATCAGGCTCCCATGGGTTTCCATACTTCAGATTATCAACTTCTTTTGAAAATTTTTTAATAAAATTATCTCTGATTTTTTCATGAATATATATTATTTTAAGGGCTGTACATCTTTGTCCATTGTATGAAAGGGATCCATTAATACATTCCTTTATAACCAAATCTAAATCAGCATCAGGAAGTATTATTGCTGGATTCTTGGCCTCCAAACCCAGTACCAATCGTAATCTGTTTTTTTTAGGATGAGATTCCTGAAGGGCGTTCGCGGAGGAGCTGTGTCCGATTAAAGCTAAAACATTTACTTTACCTGTTTCCATAATAGGTGTTGCTAGAGACCTACCTCTACCGAAGAGAATATTTACAACGCCAGGTGGGAAATGGTTTTTAAAAGCTTCTAATAAAGGAGTAATTAGTAAAACTCCATGTTTAGCGGGCTTGAAAATTACTGTATTCCCCATGATAAGAGCTGGTATTAACAAACAGAAAGTTTCATTTAAAGGATAATTATAGGGGCCTAAACACAAAACTACTCCCAAAGGACCTCTTCTAATGTGAGCATTGATACCACTATTTTTTTGGAATTTAGCCGAGTCTCTATCAATTTGTTTATATGCTTCAATCGTATCATATATGTAGTCAACCGTTCTATCAAATTCTTTTTTAGAGTCATTAAAATTTTTACCAATTTCCCACATTAAAAGATTAACAATAATATCTCTTTTAGTTTTCATCTCAGCTACAAAGTTTTCCATTGCTTTGATTCTGTCTAAAACCTTCATGGTTGGCCAGATCCCTTTTCCATTGTCAAATGCATTACATGCAGAATCCAGGGCAAGTATAGCTTCTTTTTTTCCTAAACTTGGTATTTCACCTAATTTGGTTGGTTTATATTTTTTGCTTGAAGAAATTGTAGAATAAACAGGTGATAAATCTCCACTCCAATTTACCAGTTTTCCATTAACTAAAAACTGGTTTTGAACTATTTCATTTTTGATCTTATAATGATCAGGTATTTTTTCAAAATTAAAATACATATTTATAATTTATCAATTTTTATTCCAAAAAATGTTATTAATATACTTAAACAATATTATGTAAAAAAAGAAAAAGTTTTTTAACCATTTCTTTCACTTCCATCAAACCTAAAAATTACAGCATTAAATTCAAAATTCATTTTAATGAATTTTTCCAATTAATTGCTCTTTTAGATATTTCTTTCATTCTAGAATCATCATTATTTCCACCACAAATTATACAAACCACATTTTTTTTAACTATTTTTTCTTTATACATTCTCAAAGCAGCTGAAGACATCGCCCCTGCAGGCTCAGCGTTAATTTTCTCAATAGATTTCAAATCTAAAATTGATTGACAGATTTCACCTTCATTAATTACCAATAAGTCATCTAAGTAATCTTTACAAAATTCAAATGGGATAGTGCCAATTTTGTGCACTGCAGCACCATCCACGAAATTATCAATTTTATGGAGTTTTATTATTTTATTTTTGATGATAGATTCCTTCATGGAGGGCGCACCTGCAGGCTCAATACCAATTATCTTTGTTTTTGGACTAAGTTGTTTGAATATATTTATAGCACCAGAAATAAGTCCACCACCTCCTATTGGAATAAAAATATAATCAATATGATTTTTTATCTGTTTAATAATCTCCAAAAACAAGGTAGCCTGTCCTTCAATAACTTTAATATCATCAAATGGATGAATAAATGTTTTTCTATTCCTTGCACAATAATCAAACGCAGCTTTATAAGCTTTTGAAAAGTTTTCACCGACAAGCTTGGTCTTGATGTTCTTTCCTCCTAACTTTTTTACCAATCTAACCTTTAAACTTGGGGTTGAGTTTGGCATAAATACTGTTCCATTGTAATCTAAAAGAGAGCAACTAACAGCAAAGCCTTGAGCATGATTTCCAGCACTTGCACATACAAGTCCATTTTGAGCACTCGCTTTTTCAACACTGAGAATTTTCGTATATGCGCCTCTTATCTTAAATGATTTAACATCCTGAAGATCTTCTCTCTTAAAAAATATTTTTGAATTATATTTTTGTGAATAATTAAGGCTCTCTTGTAAAGGCGTTTTTTTTACAATTCCTCTGATTTTTCTTGTCGCACTTCTAATATGAGCTAAATCAATTAACTTTTGCACTAAAATAAATTTTTCATCTCAGTCATTGATTTTCTTAATTGCAAACCAATTTTTTCAACCGGATGATTTTTTATTTCAAAGTTAATTTTTTTCACCAATTCATTGTCAATTTCATTTATGTTATCTTTTTCAGCCCCGTTTAAATAAAGATTTAGATGTTTAAACTCAGATTCAAATAGTTTTTTTGCCTCATTAGAAAACAAATAACAACCATATTCTGCCGTATCAGAGATGATTCTGTTCATCTCATATAGTTTTTTCCTGGAAATCAAATTTGCAATAAGTGGTAATTCATGAAGTGATTCATAATATGCTGATTCATCAATTATACCTGCATTTATCATCGTTTCAAATGCTAACTCAACTCCAGATTTTACAAATGCAATCATTGCAATACCTTTTTCAAAATATTCCTTATTTTCAATTTTTATTTCAGTTGATATTGTTTTTTCAAATTCGGTATTTCCAGTTTCCTCTCTCCATTTTAATAGCTTAAAATCATTATTTTTCCAATCATCCATCATCTCACTTGAAAACTTACCAGAAATAATTTCTTGCATGTGCTTTTCAAAAAGTAACTTCATTTTAACTTTTAGCTCAGCAGCTAAATTAAATGTATTTATTTTTGACTGATCACTTAACTGATTCATCATTTTGGTGATTCCACCATGTTTTAAAGCTTCAGTAATTACTTCCCATCCATTCTGAATTAATTTTGATGAATAGTTTTTATCCATTTGTGCATCACACATTTTATTGAACAAAAAAATTGAAGCCGATTGAAGAACTCCACATAATATAGTCTGCTCACCCATCAAATCACTTTTGACTTCAGCAACAAAGGATGACTCCAAAACACCAGCTTTATGAGAACCAAGAGAGAAAGCATAAGCCTTGGCAAACTCAAGGCCATTTCCGTGAGGGTCATTTGAGGAATGAACAGCAATTAAAGTAGGAACGCCAAAACCTCTTTTAAATTCTTCTCGCACCTCAGTTCCTGGACACTTTGGAGCAACCATAATTACAGTAATATCATTCCTAATTATAATACCCTCCTCCACAATATTGAAACCATGGGAATAGGAAAGAATTGATCCTTTTTTCATCAATGGGACAACACTATTTATCACATCAGAATGGTTCTTGTCAGGAGTTAAATTAATAACCATATCGGCATCTGGAACTAAATCTTGAATAAGTCCATAAGTAAAGTTGTTTTCAGTGACATTGATAAAAGATTGTCGTTTCATTTTAATGGCCTTTTCTCTAAGAGCATATGAGACATCTAAGCCAGAATCACGCATATTTAAACCCTGATTTAGCCCCTGTGCGCCACAGCCAATTATTAAAATTTTTTTACCGATTAAAAATTTATTCTCTTGACTAAACTCATCAAGATTCATAAATCTACATTTAGATAACTGATCTCTTTTTTCGGTTTCACTTAGAAAATTAAAATAATTTTTCATTTTATTTTTTTTTAAATTTTTTCAGAATTTCAGAAATCATTAGAGGGGATTTGGTTACTGAGATTCTTGCAGATCTAACGTACTGTAATATTCCATATTTACTTAGCTTTTCGTATAAATCATCTAACTCAAAACTTCTACCAGACTTTTCAATAACAAAAAACTCAGAGTTAACCGTTACTATTACTGCATTACTCTCCTTGATTATATTTTGTATTTTCCGATCATCAAAAAGAAGGGATGACTTAATTTTAAATAAACATGATTCTTGATAAATTGTCTCTTCATCTGTATGGTAAAAAGACTTAATTACCCCAATCTGTTTATTAATTTGACCAACTATTTTTTTTATTTTAATATCAGAGGATTCAACCATTATTGTCCACCTTTTGATATCTTTGATTTCAGTTATTGAGACATTAAAACTTATAATATTTATATGTCTTTTTTGAAATATTGCAGAAATTCTGTTCAATAAACCTACACTATCCTCTGAGTAAACCGATACAGTATATTTAATTTTATTTTCACTCATATTAATTAACTTAGCCTTATTTCAGAAACAGATGAGCCAGTAGGAATCATCGGAAAAACATTTGCTTCTTTCTCAACTACAACCTCTAAAAAATAAGGCTCTTTTGATTTAATCATTTCTTCAATGGCTGAAGCGAGCTCATCTCTTTTATTTACCCTTTTAGCTTTTATGTAATATCCTTCAGCTATTTTAACAAAATCAGGATTTACCATTTCAGTAGAAGCATATCTTTTTTCAAAAAATAATTGTTGCCATTGTCTTACCATTCCTAAAAAGTCATTGTTTAGTACTACGATCTTAACTGCAGCTTTAGTTTGAAAAACAGTTCCAAGCTCCTGAATGGTCATTTGATAACCTCCGTCACCAATTATAGCAACTACCTCCCTATTTGGGGCAGCCATTTTTGCACCCAGAGCAGCTGGTAATGCAAAACCCATTGTTCCCAAGCCACCCGATGTTATATTACTTTTTGAAATTTTAAAATTTGCATACCTGCAAGCTACCATTTGATGTTGCCCGACATCGGAAACAATCGCAGCATTTCCTTTGGTAAATTCATTAATTTGTTTAATTACCTCACCCATAGTTAAACCCTTCTTAGTTGGGTTTATTTCGGCATTAATTACTTTATTAAATTCAACTTGATATAAATCTGAAAATTCTTTTAGCCAATTTTTATGAGAATTAACATGAACGTACTTTATTACTTCTTTTAATGTCTGTTTTGCATTTCCCAAAACAGCTATATCGACTTCAATATTTTTATTCACCTCCGCTGGATCAATTTCAAAATGAATAATTTGAGCCTGTTTAGCATATCTGGTAACATCTCCAGTTACTCGGTCATCAAATCTCATTCCTATAGCAATTAATACATCGCATTCATTTGTTTTAATATTTGGAGCATAATTTCCATGCATTCCGAGCATACCAACATTTAATGGATGTTCTGTTGGAATAGCAGATGCACCTAATATTGTCCATGCTGCAGGAATTCCGGTTTTATCAACTAAATTTATTAACTCTTTTTCGGCGTTTCCAAGAATAATTCCTTGCCCCCAAACTATCAGAGGTTTTTTTGCTTGGTTAATTAGTTTTGCTGCTTCTTTTATTTTGTTGTTGTTGATGTCTGGAATAGGATTATAACTTCTAATACCATTGATTTTACTATATGAAAAATCAAAAAGTTCAAACTGAGCATCTTTTGTTATGTCTATTAAAACAGGACCGGGTCTTCCGCTTTTAGCAATATAAAAGGCTTTTGCAAAAATTTCAGGTATTTCTGAAGCATTTGTTATTTGATAGTTCCACTTTGTTATGGGTGTGGAAATGCCAATAATATCAGTTTCTTGAAAAGCGTCACTTCCTAAAAGTTTTGAACTTACTTGTCCAGTTATGCATATCATTGGAGTTGAATCAATTTGAGCGTCTGCTAAGCCTGTGACAAGGTTTGTTGCTCCAGGGCCAGATGTGGCAATTGCCACACCAACCTTACCAGAGATTCTTGCAAATCCCTGAGCAGCATGAGATGCACCTTGCTCATGTCTTGTCAAAACATGGTGGATTTTATCTTGGTACTTAAATAACTCATCATAAACAGGCATGATTGCACCTCCAGGGTAACCATATATTATTTCAATGCCTTCATTTATAAGGCACTTAATTACTGCTTCGCTTCCTGAAATTTTTGGCATTATCTAATTTTTAAAATTCATCTGTTACACATCCTTTTGATGCTGAGGACACAAATTTAGCATACTTAAATAAGGAACCATTACTAGCTTTTAATTTGGGCTTTTTCCAATTAAGTTTTCTTTTGTTTATCTCAGCTTCTGAAACATGCAAATTTATACTATTTTCATTAGCATCAATTGAAATAATATCACCATCCTCAACTAAAGCAATATTCCCACCAACTTGGGCCTCAGGTGTGATATGACCTACTACAAAGCCATGAGTTCCACCTGAAAATCTTCCATCCGTAATTAAAGCTACGTCTTTTCCCAAACCAGCACCCATTATCGCAGCAGTTGGTTTTAACATTTCCGGCATTCCTGGACCACCTTTTGGACCTACATATCTTATAACCACAATATTTCCTTTTTTCACCAATCCTTTCTTAATTCCAAGATTAGCTTCTAGCTCAGAATCAAAAACTTTAGCTTTACCCTTAAAATATAATCCTTCTTTTCCTGATATTTTTGCAACACTTCCTTTCAGAGCTAAATTTCCATATAATATCTGAATATGACCAGATTTTTTAATTGGGTTTTCTACAGGCATTACTACATCTTGGTCAAATGATAATGGCTCCACTGATCTTAAATTTTCTTCTAAACTTTTTCCAGTTACTGTAAGGCAGTCTCCATGTAAAAACCCAGCATCTAACATATATTTTAAAATTACCGGAATACCACCGATTTCATGTAAATCCTCCATTAAATATTTGCCACTTGGTTTTAAATTGGCAATATAGGGAGTCTTATCACTAATCTTTTGAAAATCGTCTAAGTTGAACTCAATATTTGCAGATCTAGCAATTGCTAAAAAATGTAATACAGCGTTTGTAGATCCACCCAAAGCAATAACTACTGAAATTGCATTTTCTATGGAATTTTTTGAAATAATATCAAGTGGCTTAATATCTCTTACAATTAATTTTTCTATGGATTTTCCCACCTCTTTTGATAAACTCTCTCTATTCAAATCATTTGCAGGAATGGAGGAAGAAAATGGAAGTGACATCCCTAATGCTTCAATTGCAGAGGCCATTGTATTGGCTGTATACATACCACCACATGCACCAGAACCAGGACAGGATTTTTTAATAATTTGTTTGTATTCAATTTCATTTATTTTGCCTGAAACCTTACCCCCCCATGCCTCAAATGCAGAGACAATATCAAGTTTTTTATCATTATGACATCCTGAATCAATAGTTCCCCCATACAAAAGAATAGAAGGTCTATTAAGTCTAATCATTCCCATAAGAGCACCTGGCATATTTTTATCGCATCCAACAACAGTAATCAAACCATCATAAGACATGGCTTCAACTACAGTTTCAACTGAGTCTGCAATAATATCTCTAGAGGGTAAGGAATATCTCATTCCCGGAGTTCCCATTGATATTCCGTCACTTACTCCAATTGTATTGAAAATTAAACCAACATAATCCATTTCTTGCACACCTTTTTTTACATCTAATGCCAATTTGTTAAGGTGCATATTACATGGGTTACCCTCATATCCCGTACTCGCAATACCAATTATTGGTTTATTAAAGTCTTCATCTTTAAAACCGATCGCATATAGCATTGCTTGAGCAGCCGGCTGAGAGTCATCTTGAGTGATGATTTTGCTGTATTTATTTAATTTTTCTTTCAATCCTTTTTAAAAGTTAATTTTTAAATAATTCAACCTATAAAGAAAAACTATTTATCTAATTAAAAAAAAAAAAAGTGGACAAAAGTTAAAGACTATATATAAGTCTAAATGTAACAAATCTTGGTTGAACAAAGTATTCAGTTGTATTAACAAAAATATTTGAAGTACTTGATTGACTCTGAGAGCTCGTGTTTAGTAAGTTATTTGCTTTTATTTCAAATTCAAATTTACTTTCTTCATTAGCCCTGTAAGAGGCAGAAGCATCAAAAAACTTGTATTCGTTAATTATATCATCTTCATCACTAAATTTAGAATAGGAAAAATTGGTTCTAAAAGTAATTTTTTTTAAAACTAGGGCGTCGATTTCGATAAATGGAGTTTCAGTAAAATATTTGGTCTCTAAAGACCCAATGTTTGTTTCACTAATAGAATACTTTAACCCAGTTTCCAAATTAGGTGCATTTCTAAATAGGGTCCTTAAAGAAATATTATAACCTTGAGAAAAAGTTTCACTTAAATTAGGATTTAAATCACTCTGAATGAATTGATTGAACTTTGAAAAATTAAAATTAGAGCCGATTGTTGCCCTAAATTTCCCCATAGATCTCTGATATCTACCATACATTGAAAAATTTTCATCAGCAAATGGTGAATTAAATGGAGAGCTCGTAGCTATCACGCTTTCAAAACTCGTTAAATTTCTGATTTGATCAATAGATTTATTATAATTTAATCCAGCATATACATTTGTGTAATTGAATAAATTAAAAGAATAATAATTAAGATTTACATTATGTGATACAGCATTTTGAAGGTATTGATTTCCAATAAAAATCGAATTGTAATTATTTAAAACTAGGCCTCTCGCAATTTTTGTAATATCGGTAAACTGAGTTCTCATTGAATAATTAAACCTAATATTTTCACTGTCTTTCAGTTGAATTATTAAATTGAAATTCGGAAGAAATTTAAAAAACGACTTTTTGTATGAAATATCAGAAACTAAACCCGAGTTTACAACATTATATTGATCATTTTTTGAGCTGTAAGAATGTGCTGAAAAGCCAGGAGAAATTGTAAATTTACCAAGCTTAAGTCTGTATCTCATACCTAAATATAAATCATCAAAAATATAATTAATATCATTGGAGCCATGTCCGTTATTAATTAAAGGATAAGGATAATATTGATCTGAATTTTCTAGAATTTGAAATATTTTTGAATCGAAATCTTGCTTACTATATATTGTTCCAAGGGTAATATTCAAATCACTTTTAAGATTTAATATATTCCAATAATCAATCTTAGCATCCAATTGATTTGACTTAACTTTTCTATTTTGATTAATGTTAAAATTTAAAAATGAATCATCAAGACCCAACCCGTTAGCAGTTGGTTGAAAATTTTCGTTATTTTCTAACCTGGCATTGTAAAAAGGATCTTCATTTCTCAATAAATGTTGTGCTTCAAACGCAAATATATTTTTTTCATTCAATGTAAAGTAGTAATTGAAATTTTGACTTACATTAAATGATTCAGAGTCATCTAATTGCTCAATTTCTCCAATTACAGAAGATAAATAATTTTGATCTTGAAATTCATTAGTTAGCCTTCCTAAAATTTCATAATCCATTTGATTATTTGCATCTGGAGTATATTTTATACTCAATTTTCCTATACCTAACTCACTGTTTTGAATAGTATTTTGCTGAACAAATTCGTCAGGAATTTCTTGAGAACTACCTACATACTGCGTAGTATTGTTTTGTTGAATCTTTATTTGGCTATTTGTTAGAATGATAAATGATGAAAAATCAATTTTTTCACTTGGAGAGAAACTGCCATTAATAGCAGCAAACTCTGTATTTATGTCTTTTGCCCTGTTATTTTGAAGCTGTAAAAAACTTAAATTATTGTTACCAAGAGAAATATTAGTACCACTTTTTGAGCTTGGTTTATTAAAACCCCCAGAAAAATTCCAGTAATCTCTCCTTGTGAATGCTTGCTCACCAATATTATTAAGATCTCCAATTATATTTATACTGTACTTGGGACTATAATAAAATAGTTTTGGTTGAAATATGTGTAAATTAGTAACTGGAGATTCACCTGCTCCAGCCAAAATATCTCCAAACCAAAATTTATCTTTTCCTTTTTTGAGTTTGATGTTAATGGCAATATTATCTTGATTATTTTGAACTGAACTTAACTGCGATATTTCTGAATAATTCTTTAGTATCTGAACTTTATCAACAGCACTTGAAGGAATATTTTTTGAAGCAATTTTTGAATCCCCATCAAAAAAATCTTTACCCTCAACCATCACTTTTGAAACAGTTTTTCCTTCAACTTCAATTTCTCCATCGTCATTAATTTCAACTCCTGGTAAATTTTTTAAAACGTCCTCTAATTTTCTTTCTGTTCCTGTTTTGAAAGAATCAGCATCATAAATTAAAGTATCTCCACTAATTACTACGGGCATCTCATAAGTTAATTGAACGGCATCTAGAATGTTATTTTCATTTAATCTAACGTTCTTTACTATATCATCCTCTTTGGAAATAATTAATTGAGAAAATGTAGCCATCCCTATATAGCTAACCTGGAAATTATAACTTTTATTTTTTCTTAATTGTATTTTATATTCTCCCTTTTCATTGGAAGTTCCAAAAGACTCTAATATATCTGTTTCAGCATCAATCAAAATTATATTTGCTAATTCTAGAGGATTTCCGATACTGTCTGTTACTTTACCAGACATTTTGATTTGAGAAAATGAGCTTATGGAAAAGAAAAAACATAAAATAATAATTATTTTATTCATGATTTAGTTTTTAAAGCAATCGAAATCATTTCTTTGGGAATTCTAGGGTTCATTATTTTAAACCACAAAACAGGAATGAATGATATTAAAATACTTGTTGGATATCCAAAAGGCAACTGTGGAGAATTGTCAATTGATTTAAGGTTTTGATATTCAATTGTTGATGATCTGTGATGATCGCTATGTCGTGTAAGCTCATATAAAACAATTCTTCCTAGTATGTGATTTGAATTCCAAGAGTGCTTCTCTTGAACTCTTTCATACCTTCCAGAATTTAGTTTTGTCCTCAGCAACCCATAATGTTCAATGTAGTTAACTGACTCAAACATTAAAATTGCAATGATAGCCACTACAATGATTAAAATCAAACCCTTTAATCCAAAAACTATTAAGCCAGTTACTAAGTAGATAAATTGAATTATTCCGTACCAAAGCATATCATTTTGAAGAGAAAAAAATGGCAGGTTTTTATCTTGTAATCTTTTTCTTTGAATTTTCATTGCCCCATTTAACTCTCCACAAACAGCACTTATCCAAAAAGAATATAAAGGTTCGTTGTACTTTGCTGTTACGGGATCATTAGGAGTAGCAACATTCAAGTGATGACCAAAGTTATGTTCGAGATAAAAATGCATGTATAAAGATGGAATTAGTAAAAATTTTCCGAGGCATCTTTCAAACAAATTTTTTCTGTGACATAGTTCATGTGCAACATTAATACCGTTGGAAACAATTACCATTCCAACAGTAAATAAAATTCCAAGAAAATCTAATGAAATCATATTAATAGGAATAGATTTAATTAGAGCATAAATTAAAACTCCAAAAACTAAGAGGATGTTTATGTAAAGCATCCAGTTAAAAATCCAGTGAATACCTTTTGATGAACGACTCTTGAATTTATCGTCTAATTTTAGAAATGTTAAAACAGCTTCAATTACAGGGATCCCGATGAAAATATAAATTGGAGTCAGAAAATAAAAAAAACCTTCAATAGTCAAGCCTATAATAGCACTTATTGGTATACTATATGCCATTAAATATTTTAAATCACTTAAATGAAATTTTTTTTGCATATGTAAATTTAAAATTTATCTTTTCGACCTTGGTCCTCTGTACATTTCTCTCATCTCCTTAACCTTAACCTCGACAATTTTATCATATTCGTTTTTAGAAACAACCTCTCCTTTCCTAGGCTCATTTATCTGAATTTTCTTTTCCGGGTTCATTACAACTTTGGTGCATAATATGACCGTTTTTTCATAGTTTAACTCCAAAATAAGTCCCGGTAATCCATCAAACTCAGAAGGGCCATTTGCAATTGGGATCTGAGGAGAATACCAAGCATTAACTTTTATATAATCATTTTGTATATCAGTAGAATCACTTTTCTCTAACTTTCTCCATTCACTAGAGATAGTTTTTTTCCTTGGAATCTCAGCAGTAGCTTTAAAACAAAGATAATTGCCTATCATTTTTTGTTCTTTTTCCAAAACCCAATTAAATTTATTTACAGAATCAGTTATTAAAAATTTCTTACCCATAAATTCTGAGTCTTGTATGAATTTTTTGGTTTTTAAATTTTTAAAAATAGGGCCGCTATTCCCTGACATCATTTTACCCCACCCACTTCTGCCACCAGATCCTGGGGCATCTAGTCTTTCCTGCTCTTTGTACACAGATTTTTCTCTTTCAAAAGTTAATATAAATGTAGGCTCCAAATATGGCCTCATCCTCTCTTTCATCATCTTTTTTCTCTCTGATGACATCTTATCACCCCATGAACCAAAGTCCATTGTTGTCTTTGTCTTGTAGTATGCTTTCCCCTGAAAGTCTTGAGCTGTGATTGAAAAGCTGCCTAGGATTAAAAAAAATAATATAAAAGTTCTTTTCATTTTTTATTGTAAATATAATTGTAAGATTAACTTGTTAATCTAATTCAGAGTTAAATTAATCATAATATTTTGTACTTTAATAATATGAGATATTTAATTGTTTTTTTTCTATTCATATTTTTTTCAAGTACTTCACAGGAAAAGTTTTATTTGGAAATGACAAAAAAATTAATCAAACATGAAGATAAAATTAAATTGCACTGTGACAAGTTTGACAACTGTTACTATTTAAGTAATCAAGAGTTAATCAAAAATAATAATGAAAGATTTAATAGTGTTAAGATCGGAGAAATAACAAAAATTGACTTTTACAATCCAATGGAAATAAAAATATGGTATGAAAAATTTAATATGTTAATATTGTTGGATAATAAACTTAATGAGATTATAAAGCTAGACTTCAATAAATTAACCGATAATATTGAAGTAACAAATATCTCAAATTCCAATAAAAACTTTATTTGGATTTTTGACGAAAATAATGACGAGATATTAAAGTATGATTTTTTTAAAAAAAGAATTTTAAATAATATTAAAATTAAATTAACAGGGAAATTACATGACATCATTAGTGATTATAATTCCTTATGGATTTTAACATCAAATGAGTTAATGAAAGTTGATTATAATGGTTTGTTAGATTACAAAATCCCAAATTCTACTAACTTTAATAAAATAAGATTTTTTAAAAAAAATATTTTTTTAGCATCTGATGATAGTGTAGGATATATAAACGAAAAAGAATTAAAAATAAATTTATTCAAAATACCAAAATTATTTATTAAAGATTTTTTTGTAATCAATGAATCCTTGTATATTTATGAAGAGGATTTTTATAATAGATTTTTAATTAAAAAAAATTAGCATATGCATATAGCAATAGCAGGCAATATTGGTGCTGGTAAGACAACTCTTACAAAGCTTTTATCAAAACATTATAAATTTAAAAAGGAACTTGAGGATGTTTTAAAAAACCCTTATTTAGATGATTTCTACAACCAAATGGAAAGGTGGAGTTTTAATCTTCAAGTATATTTTTTGAATAGTAGATTTAGACAAATTAAGGATATTCAAAAAAAGGGGATTAATGTAATTCAGGACAGAACTATATATGAAGATTCAAACATCTTTGCTCCCAATCTTCATGCTATGGGATTAATGACAAATAGAGACTTTAAAAATTATAAATCCCTTTTTAGTCTAATGGAGGAAGACGTAGCGCCCCCAGATTTACTTATTTATTTAAGAAGTTCAATTCCTAACCTAGTTTCACAAATTCATAAAAGAGGTAGGGATTATGAAAACTCTATTAGTATTGATTATTTGAGCAGGCTAAATGAACGATATGAAGCATGGATTCATAACTACAAAAAAGGAAAGTTACTTATTATCGAGATTGATAACTTAGATTTTGTTGAAAACAAAAAAAACCTTAACAAAATTATTTCTTTGATAGATGAAAAAATAAAATAAATAAAAGCCTTTATTTATTAGGTATTTCTAAATCTTGATCTTATATAAACTGATCAATTTCGTTAATACCCCTTTTTTACCTCACTAATTATTTCCTCTTGTGAACCATTTATTGTTTCGGCGTTGCTCATCGATCCAGAATTTGCTTGATCAGTTGTTATTGTCCAAACATCATTTTGTGCTTCAGTTGGAACTTCTTTATTATGCTGATGGTCAATAGTAGTGTGACTAGAATCCATAGAGTGACCGCCAAGAATTGGTGCAATTACAAGCCCAATCAAACATGTAAGTTTAATGAGTATATTCATGGATGGGCCAGAGGTATCTTTGAAAGGATCTCCAACTGTATCACCAGTGACTGAAGCTTTGTGTGCTTCAGACCCCTTGAAAGTCATTTTTCCATTTATTTCAACACCTGCTTCAAAAGATTTTTTTGCATTATCCCATGCTCCACCAGCATTGTTTTGAAAAATAGCCCATAAAACTCCACTTACTGTAACTCCTGCCATATATCCACCAAGCATCTCAGCAATCTGCTGATTTTCAATTCCGATTAACATTGGTAAAGCTGTTATAATTATTGGAGTACCAATTGCTAAAACACCAGGCAACATCATTTCTCTTAAGGATGCTTTAGTTGATATATCAACACATTTATCGTATTCGGGTTTTGCCTTTCCTTTCATGATTCCAGGGATTTCTTTAAATTGTCTTCTGACTTCATATACCATTTCCATAGCTGCTTTACCAACTGCATTCATTGCAAGAGCTGAGAAAACAACTGGTACCATACCTCCAATGAATAACATGGCCAAAACCGGTGCTTTAAAAATATTAATTCCCTCAATTCCAGTGAATGTAACATATGCTGCGAATAAAGCGAGTGAGGTAAGCGCTGCAGAGGCAATAGCAAAACCCTTACCAGTAGCAGCCGTTGTATTACCAACAGAGTCGAGAATATCAGTTCTTTCCCGAACAATTGGTTTTTGACCACTCATTTCTGCAACACCACCCGCATTGTCAGAGATTGGGCCAAAAGCATCGATTGCTAGTTGCATTCCTGTGGTAGCCATCATAGCAGATGCAGATAATGCAACACCGTAAAATCCAGCAAATGCATATGCTGCCCAAATTGCAGCTGCAAATAATATGACAGACCCAAATGTTGAGATCATTCCAGTGGCAAGGCCAGCAATAATGTTTGTGGCTGCACCAGTACTTGATTTTTGAACAATTTCCAAAACTGGCCTTTTACCCAAACCAGTATAATATTCAGTGATAGCTGAAATAAACCAACCAACAATTAATCCAGTTAATGCAGCAAAAAATACGTTTAAAGATGAAATATCCTTGACTCCTTCACCGAAAAACTCCATCTGTAAGGTTTCTGGTAACATATAGTCAATAAGGAAATATGAAGAAATTGCAACTAAAATTATCGAGATTCCATTTCCCTTATTAAGCGCACCCATAACTTCTGCTTCTTTGGCATTATTAGAATTAATTTTTACAAATAATGTCCCAATTAATGATATAATTATTCCAAGTCCAGCAATAGCCATTGGTAATAAAATTGGACCAATTCCACCAAAGGAATCGTCAATCGATCCACCCATATCAATAATTACGTAATTACCTAATACCATTGCTGCTAAAACTGTAGCAACATAAGATCCAAATAAATCTGCACCCATTCCTGCGACATCCCCAACGTTATCCCCTACATTATCAGCAATAGTAGCTGGATTTCTAGGATCATCTTCAGGAATACCTGCTTCAACTTTACCAACCAAATCAGCCCCTACATCGGCTGCTTTAGTATAAATTCCACCTCCTACTCTAGCAAAAAGTGCTATCGATTCTGCACCTAATGAAAAACCTGCTAGAGTTTCTAAAACAACAATCATGGTATCACTAGCTGAGCCATAGTCACTAGATGACCAAACTCCACCCATGAAATAATTAAAAAATATTATAAAAAATGTGGTTAGACCCAAAACAGCAAGACTTGCAACACCTAACCCCATGACTGTGCCGCCAGCAAAAGAAATTTTTAAAGATTCTGGAAGTGATGTTTTAGCAGCCTGCGTTGTTCTAACATTTGTTTTGGTAGCTATTTTCATCCCTATGTTTCCTGCAAATGCAGAAAAGAATGCCCCAAAAATAAATGAAACTACAATTAAAATATGTGTTGTTGGAACAACAAATGATATACCTGCTAAAACAATACTGACAATCAGAACAAAGATTGACAGTAATCTGTATTCAGCATTCAAAAAAGCAAGGGCTCCCTGATAAATATGATCAGAAATTTCTTTCATTTTACCGTCACCAGAATCTTGCTTAAGTACCCAAGATCTTCGAATAAAAACATAAATCAGTCCTAAAACTGACATAATTATAGGCATGTAAATCATCATAGCATCCATAGGTATTTTTTTTAAATTGGACGCAAAAATAGTGAAATAGTGTTAATTTCCGAAAACTCTTCTAATTATTTGTAAAGCACTTTTTTTACAGCATTTATAACGTCATTGCTGTTTGGCAACCACTCCTTCAGTAAAACTGGGGAATATGGAGCAGGAGTATCTGCTGTATTTATCTTTTCAATAGGGGCATCTAAAAAATCAAATGCTTGCGATTGAACTTGATAAGTTATTTCAGTTGAAACATTTCCAAAGGGCCATGCCTCTTCTAAAATCACTAATCTATTTGTTTTTTTAACTGAATCAATAATTGTTTTGTAATCCATTGGACGCACAGTTCTGAGGTCAATAATTTCGCACTCAATTCCTTCGCTTGATAAAAGCTCAGCTGCCTTGTAAGCCTCCTTTATAATTTTTCCAAACGAAACAACCGTAACGTCATTGCCTTCTCTCTTAATATCAGCTAAGCCAATGGGTATTGTATATTCTCCCTCTGGAACCTCACCTTTATCACCATACATTTGTTCACTTTCCATAAAAATTACGGGATCATCGTCTCGAATTGCTGATTTTAGTAATCCCTTTGCATCATATGGATTTGATGGAACTATTACTTTTAAACCTGGTGTATTGGCAAACCAATTTTCAAAAGCTTGTGAATGTGTAGCAGCTAACTGGCCAGCAGAACCCGTTGGACCCCTAAAAACAATTGGGCATTTAAATTGACCACCTGACATTTGTCGAATTTTAGCAGCATTATTAATTATTTGATCAATGCCAACTAGAGAAAAATTGAATGTCATATACTCTACAATCGGACGATTTCCCGTCATGGTTGAACCAATTGCAATACCAGCAAATCCTAATTCAGAAATAGGTGTGTCAATAACTCTTTTAGGGCCAAATTCATCCAACATTCCTTTAGATGCTTTGTAAGCCCCATTATATTCAGCAACTTCTTCACCCATGAGAAAAATACTTTCATCTTTTCTCATCTCCTCACTCATTGCTTCACAAATAACTTCCCTGAACTGCAGAGTCCTCATAATTAAAATTTTTACAAAAATAGTAAAGCATTAATAATAAATTATTATTAAGCTAAAAATATTTGGCAAATAAAGTTTATTGAATGACAAATTCGTAAATTTGCAGTGTAACATTTATTTTTCTTATGAAGATTTTGGTTTGTATTAGCCATGTCCCTGACACAACTTCAAAAATTAATTTTTCTGAAAATAATACACTATTTGATAATGATGGTGTGCAATTTATCATTAACCCAAATGACGAGTTTGGACTTATTAGAGCAATCTGGTTTAAAGAAAAAATGGGTGCAACTGTAGATGTTATTAATGTAGGAACAAAAAATACTGAGCAAACATTGAGAAAAGCTTTGGCAATTGGTGCAGATAAAGCTATCAGAATTAACACTATTTCAAAATGCTCAAAAGTGGTTGCCAAATCAATATCAAAATATTTAGAATTGAATCAATATGACTTGATTATCGCTGGTAGAGAATCTATTGATTATAATGGAGGTATGATTCCCGGGATGATCTCTGCGCTATCTAAAATTAATTTTATTGATAAATGCACCCATATAGAAATTTCCAATAATAATGTTAAGGCAGTCAGAGAAATTGAGGGTGGTGTAGAAAATATTTCAACAACATTGCCGCTCATAATCAGCTCACAAAAAGGTCTAGTTGAGGAAAAAGATTTAAGG
Organism: Bacteroidetes bacterium MED-G13; assembly: GCA_002457735.1. Lineage (GTDB taxonomy): Bacteria > Bacteroidota > Bacteroidia > Flavobacteriales > Flavobacteriaceae > MED-G13. Next base: position 30,027 of record NTKO01000001.1, read on the forward strand.
ATTCCGAATATGAGAGGTATTATGATGGCTAGAAAAAAAAAGCTGATTGTTATTGAAGATTACGGATTTAAAACATCTTCTCAAACAATTAAATTTGAAAAACCTTTATCCAAAAATAAGGTTACATTAATTCCTAGCGATAACGTTGATAAATTGATTGAGCTATTAAATAAAGAGGCTAAAGTTATATGATATGGGCATTTTAATATACGCTGAAGTTGAAAAAGGGAAACTTAAAAAAGACTGTTTTGAGTTGGCCTCATATGCCTCTCAAATTGCAGATATTTTTAGTTTTGAAGTACATGCCGTGTGCTTCAATGCGGACAACCCTGAAGAACTTTCAAACTATGGTATAAAAAAAATATATAACTACAGAAATAAAAATTACTTTAATTTTGATGCTACTATTTATTCAGATTATATATCGAAAATTTTTATTAAAAAATTTAGATTTTTAATTTTGAGCTCGAGTTCTAACTCAAGATATCTTGGGGGAATTCTTTCAATTACGTTAAATGCATCGTACATTTCAAATGTAATTTCAAAATTTGAATCTAATTCTTCAATTAAAGTCATTAGAAACTCATTTACAAACAAAGCATTTGAAACAGTTGAAGCATTAGAAAAAAATGTAATACTTTCCATTGCAAAAAATTCGTTTGAAATAATAAAAAAATCTTTCACAGCAGAAATTGAGGAAATAAATTTTGAAATGATTAATCCAATGAATAATGTTACATCAATTGAAAAATCTGAAAATAAAGTTTCTATTTCTGATGCAGATATAGTAGTTTCTGGGGGCAGAGGTCTTAAAGGACCTGAAAACTGGCATTTAATTGAGGATTTAGCAAATGTTCTAGGAGGTGCTACCGCTTGTTCAAAACCCGTTTCAGACCTGGGATGGAGACCACACAGTGAACACGTTGGGCAGACCGGAAAGCCCGTTTCATCCAATCTTTATGTAGCAATTGGTATTTCTGGAGCTATACAACATCTTGCTGGAGTTAATGCTTCTAAAACTAAATTAGTAATTAATACTGATCCTGAAGCCCCATTTTTTAAAGCTGCAGATTATGGGATTGTTGGGGATGCATTTGAAGTTGTCCCTGATTTAATTAATAAAATAAAAGAATTTAAATCCTTAAACTCATAAATATGAGCCTCATTGAATTACATATTAATGGTATTTCGTATAGTCAAACAGAGAACGGTGCATACGCATTAATTCTTAGCGAAACCGAGGGAGAAAGAAAATTACCTATTGTAATCGGAACTAATGAAGCACAATCCATTGCTATTGCAATTGAAAAAGAGATTAAGCCTCCTCGTCCATTAACCCACGATCTGTTCAAAAATTTCTGCAATATTTTTGATATAAAAATTATAAAAGTTATTATTTACAAGTTAGAGGACGGAGTATTTTTTTCAAGTGTTATTTGCGAGAAAGATGGCAAGGAAGAAATAATTGATTCAAGATCAAGTGATGCAATAGCATTAGCAATTCGATTTGAAGCACCAATATATACTTATGAAAAGATATTGAAAAAGGCAGGAATCATAATAAAAATTGAAAAAGATGTTGAAGAAAAATCATTAATTAACGATTTGCTTGAAGATAAAAAAATTGAAACCAATAAGAAATCTTTGGAAGAACTCAAAGAGCTTTTGAATTCAGCAATAAATAATGAGGATTATGAATCAGCAGCAAAAATAAGAGATGAGATATCTAAAAGAAAATAAAATATTTTTAATCACACTAATATTAACATTCTTTAGTATTAATTCATATTCCCAAACGAGTGAGATTTATCCAAGTCAAGGATTTGGATTAGAGAGTTTTTACAGAGGTTGTTTAGGTATTACTTTTTTAATGTTGTTAACTTATTTTTTAAGTGCAAACAAGAAGGCAATTAATTGGAAAACTGCTATTACTGGACTGCTACTTCAATTGGTTCTTGCTATAGGTGTATTAAAGGTTTCATGGATCAAAGCTGTTTTTGAAAGTGCAGGAAAAGTATTTGTAAAAATTTTGGACTTTACCATGGAGGGAACAAGATTCCTTTTTGGAGATCTAGTTAGTCCAGAGAACTTTGGAAATGTATTTATTTTTTCAATTTTACCTACTGTAATATTTTTTGCAGCTCTTACATCAATACTATTTTATTTAGGTGTTATTCAAAAAATTGTAAAAGCAATGGCTTTTCTGCTTTCCAAGCTATTAGGTGTTTCAGGGCCAGAAAGTTTGAGTGTTGCTGGTAATATATTTTTAGGGCAAACAGAATCACCATTAATGATTAAGGCCTATTTAGAAAAAATGTCCAAATCGGAAATCTTATTGGTAATGATTGGAGGGATGGCCACTGTAGCTGGTGGAGTTTTAGCTGCATATATTGGTTTCTTGGGTGGTGATGATCCTGAAATGAAAATTTTTTATGCTAAGCATCTTTTAACAGCCTCTGTGATGGCAGCACCTGGAGCAATAGTAATTTCCAAGATATTATACCCTGAAACAGAAAAAATTAATACTGATATTAAAATTTCACAAAATAAAATTGGTACTAATTTTTTAGATGCAATTTCAATTGGAACCTCAGAAGGGCTAAAACTTGCCGCAAATATCGCTGCAATGCTTCTTGTGTTTATTGCTTTTATTGCACTTATAAATTATTTGCTCAATGGGTTTGGGTCCATAACAAATATTAATGATTGGATTTCTAAAAACACTGTTTATAGCAATTTATCCCTTGAGCTAATTTTAGGATATATTTTCTCACCTTTTATGTGGCTAATTGGTGTTGCAAAAGAGGATTGTACTCTAATGGGACAATTATTAGGAATTAAACTTGCCGCAAGTGAATTTATAGGATATATCCAATTATCTGGATTAAAAGATGCCACAAGTGTTATTCATTTAAATTATCAAAAATCAATTATTATAGCAACTTATATGCTGTGCGGCTTCGCAAATTTTGCCTCCATAGGAATTCAAATTGGAGGAATTGGAGCATTGGAACCAAAGCAAAGAAAAAATCTTTCAAAATTTGGGTTTAAAGCTTTAATTGGTGGAACATTAGCATCATTATTATCAGCAACAATTGCAGGGATGATAATTGGCTAAAAAGTTAATAACTTTTCATTACGTAATTTACTTAACCTCTATCTATTAATTATTTTTACTTCACAACTTTATGAAGCAATATTTAGAATTAGTAAGACATGTCCTCCAAAATGGGGAAGTAAAAGAAGATAGAACGGGAACAGGAACAAAAAGCATTTTTGGATACCAAATGAGATTTGATTTAAGTAAGGGTTTTCCAATGGTAACCACAAAAAAATTACACTTAAAATCGATTATTTACGAATTATTATGGTTTTTAAAAGGGGATACTAATATTGACTATTTAAAAGAAAATGGTGTAAATATTTGGAATGCATGGGCTGATAAAAATGGAGATCTTGGGCCGGTTTATGGCTTTCAATGGCGAAATTGGAATAATGATGGAATTGATCAAATAAAAATTTTGATGGAAGATTTAGTTAATAATCCAAACAGCAGAAGACATTTAATTTCGGCATGGAATCCTTCAGTCCTACCTGACACAAGTATATCATTTGAATCAAATATTGCAAACGGGAAAGCAGCATTACCACCATGCCATGCTTTTTTTCAATTTTATGTATCCAATCAAAAACTTTCATGTCAATTATATCAAAGAAGCGCAGACGTTTTCTTGGGTGTTCCTTTTAATATTGCATCTTATTCCTTACTCACCATGATGATTGCCCAAGTATGTAATCTAAAATTAGGTGATTTTGTGCATACCTTTGGAGACGCTCATATCTACAGCAACCATTTTGAACAAATGAATATTCAATTAAAAAGAGAACCCAGGTCACTTCCAACTATGAAATTGAACCCGTCAGTAAACGATATTTTTGATTTTAGATTTGAAGATTTTTCTCTAGAGGACTACGACCCACACCCTCATATTAAAGGAAAGGTTGCAGTCTAATCTATTTCTATGACTCAATCAAATCAAATTATCACAATTATAGTCGCTGCATCTGAAAATAATGTTATTGGCAAAAACAATGACTTAATTTGGCGACTTCCAAACGACTTGAAAAGATTCAAAGAGCTAACTTCAGGTCATAGTATAATAATGGGTAGAAAAACATTTGAATCATTACCAGGAATTTTACCCAATAGAAAACACATTGTCTTGACAAGAAAACGCAAAGATGAATTTGCAGAAAATATTTCAGTTGTAAATAACTTTGAAGAAGCTTTACATGAAGCTAGAAACGATTTAAATCCATTTATAATTGGAGGAGGTGAAATCTATAAAAGTGGAATCAAATTTGCGGAAAAAATCGAACTAACCAGAGTTCATAAGAATTTTGATGGAGATACTTTCTTTCCCGAAATTGATTCAGATATATGGACTTTAATTAATAAAGTGGAAAATAATTCTGACGAAAAACATCTATATAACTATACTTTTGAAACTTATATTAAGAAATTATGAAAGCATATATATTTCCAGGGCAGGGAGCTCAATTTGTCGGAATGGGTAAAGAATTATATGATGGAAATTCCTATGCTAAAGAACTTTTTCAAAATGCCAATAATATTTTAGGTTTTAATATTACAGAAATAATGTTTGAGGGTGATAGTGAGAGTTTAAAAAAAACAAATGTAACACAACCTGCTATATTTATTCACTCTACAATCCTTGGAAAAATCAATGATGATTTGATAAAACCTGACATGGTTGCAGGGCATTCATTAGGTGAATTTTCAGCACTTGTGATTAATAAATGTATCTCTTTTGAAGATGGTTTAGAGTTGGTAAAGTTACGTGCTAATGCAATGCAAAGGGCTTGTGAATTAACACCTGGAACCATGGCAGCAATACTTGGAATTAGTTTTGAAGAAGTTGAGAAAGTTTGTAACTCTATTGCTGAGATCGTTGTTCCTGCAAATTATAATTGTCCAGGACAATTAGTAATTTCTGGATCTATTAATGGTATAAACTTAGCTTGTGATAAATTGAAAAATCTAGGTGCGAGAAGAGCAATAATATTACCTGTTGGAGGAGCATTTCACTCACCGTTGATGGAGCCTGCAAAAAAGGAATTAGAGTCAGCAATTAATAAAATTAATTTTTCATCTCCAATATGTCCTATTTACCAAAATGTAAATGCCAAAGCATCCATTGATAAAAATGAAATTAAAAAAAATTTAATTTTACAATTAACTAGTCCAGTACTATGGTCGCAATCGGTTGAAGCGATGTGTACAAATTCAGCTACTACATTTATTGAAGTTGGTCCTGGAAAAGTTCTTCAGGGATTAGTTAAAAAAATTAATCCTGATGTTTCACTTGAATCTTTTGATATTTAAATTATGTTAAAAAACAATAGATACTACAAAATCTCTTCATTAATAATATTAAGTATCTTTTTTGATCAGTACTCAAAATTTTGGATAAGGAATAATATTGAAAGCTATAATGAAATAGAGCTTATTGGTAGTTTTTTCACCTTAATCAGAGTTGAGAACTCAGGAGCTTTTTTAGGGATGGGTAGTGAATTATCTTATATTCCTAAATTAATTTTATTAATTATATTTCCAATTCTCGTATTAGTTGCTGTAAGTATATATACTTATGTGGATAAAAAGCTTGATAATTTATCATTAGTTGGATTTTCTTTGATTATAGGTGGAGGAATCGCGAATATTTTTGACCGAATTGTTTATGGGTCCGTTACTGATTTTTTATACATAAACTTAGGTTTTTTTAAAACGGGGATCTTCAACATTGCTGATCTTTCTGTCACCACAGGAATGATTTTAATTTTAATTGCTAGCTTTAAAAAAGGTACTTAATTTTAAATATTAGGGAAGTATACATAAAATTCTTTAGTGAGTTAAGATGTAATTCCTTTAACAAAAGATCTAATTGAAGAAATACCATTTTTTTGTATATGTTTAATAAAAGCACTCCCAATTATAGATCCATTTGCATACTTATTCACTGTTAAAAAGGTTTCCCTATTTGAAATACCAAATCCAATTATTTTTGGGGTTTTTAATTTTAAATTCTTTATTCTTTTAAAATAATCAATATTTTTCTTGTTAAAATTATTTTCACCACCTGTTATACTTGATGAACTTACCATATAAATAAATCCATCTGAGATTGAGTCAATGTACCTTATTCTATCCTCTGACGTTTGAGGAGTAATTAAAAATATATTGATTAAATTATTTTGTTGGAAAAAAAATTTATAATCACTTATATATATTTCAGGCGGTAAATCAGGAATAATCAATCCGTCAATACCTACCTCTTTACATTTTTTACAAAATAAATCAATCCCATATTGAAAAATAGGATTAAAGTACCCCATTATTATTAATGGTATATCAGTATGATTTCTTATATCAATAAGCTGTTCAAATAATAATTGTGTAGACATTCCATTAGCTAAAGCAATTTTTGAACTATTTTGAATTGTTTGACCATCAGCTAATGGATCACTAAATGGTAACCCTAGCTCAATCATATCAACTTTACTAGCATCTAGTTTTTTGATGATCTGCACTGTATCATTTAAACAAGGAAACCCAACGGTAAAATAAATAGAAAGAATATCTTCCGATTGTTTTAATTTTTTTTTAATTCTATTCATTAAATTTTAAAATAATCTGTATAATTTTCTAAATCTTTATCTCCTCTACCTGATAGGTTTACCACTACTACGTCCTTTGGTTTAAATTTTTTATTTTCAAAAATAGCAAATGCATGAGCAGTTTCAATAGCTGGTATAATGCCCTCAGTTTGCGATAACATCAAGCCTGCGGCCATTGCCCCATCATCATCAATAGAAATAAATTGCCCTCTATTTGAAGTAAAAAGATTAGCATGCATAGGTCCTATACCTGGGTAATCTAAACCAGCAGAAATTGAGTATGGCTCAGTTATTTGCCCATCATCAGTTTGCATCAGCAGAGTTTTACTTCCATGGATAATTCCAAGTTTTCCAAGCTTTGTAGTAGCAGCTGATTTTCCAGAATTTATTCCTTTTCCTGATGCTTCAACACAAATTATTTTAACTCTTTTGTCATCCAAATAATCGTAAAAAGTTCCCGCAGCATTACTTCCACCTCCGACACAGGCAACTAGATAATCAGGATAATCTCTTCCTTCAACCTGCATAAGTTGTTCTTTAATTTCTTTTGATATTACAGATTGGAATCTTGCAACCATATCAGGAAATGGGTGTGGTCCAACTACACTTCCAACAATATAATGTGTATCAATTGGATTATTTATCCAATCTCTCATTGCCTCATTCGTTGCATCCTTCAAAGTTGAACTTCCAGAGGTGACTGAAATTACCTCAGCTCCTAACATTTTCATTCTTGCAACATTTGGAGACTGTCTTTTAATATCTGTGGCACCCATATAAACAATACATTTTAAGCCCATTAATGCACATACAGTTGCAGTAGCTACTCCATGTTGACCTGCACCAGTTTCAGCGATAATCCTAGATTTCTTTAATCTTTTTGCAAGAAGTATTTGACCAATAGTATTATTAATTTTATGTGAACCAGTGTGATTTAAATCTTCTCTTTTTAAATAAATTTTAGCTGAATATTTTCGAGACAAATTTTTTGAAAAATATAATGGAGAGGGTCTGCCTACATAATCCTTTAAAAGTTCGTTAAATTCTTTTAAAAAACTCTGATCATTAATAATTTTTAAATAATTATCATTCAGTTCTTCTATATTATGTAATAACATTTCTGGAATGTAAGCACCTCCAAAACTTCCATAGTATCCCTTAGAATTTATATTATAACTCATTAATAAAATTTTTAATTAATTGAAAATCTTTTATACCATAGTCAATTTCAAATTGACTATTAATGTCTACTGCAACACAATTTTTTGAAACAACAGAATTTAAAAATATCTTAAGATTTTTAAGAGATTTAATTCCAATACCACCACTTAAAAAAAATTGTTTATTTATTTTATAATTACTTAATATATTCCAATCAAAGGATATGCCATTACCACCTGGTAAATTACCTGCAGTGTCAAACAAAAAGTAATCACAGCTTAAATAGTTTTTGAGAACATTAAAATTAAAGTTTGCATCAACAGCAAAAGCTTTAATAATTTTAATGTCCTTAATTTTAGAAATAAATTTTGGTGTTTCATTTCCATGTAATTGAATGAAATCTAATTTGTGTTTATTTACCATTTTATTTATGTATTCAATTTCAGGATCAACAAAAACACCAACTTTCTTTATATTTTTATTTATTGTTGGGATGTTGTGTTTATTGATATACCTTTTTGAGTTGTTGTAAAAAATAAATCCCATAAAATCAGGCCCTAATTCTGCAATCAATTTGATATTTTCTGCATATTTCATACCACAAACTTTTAGTTTCATTGCTCTATTTTTTTTATTAAATTCTTTGCAGCTGTTCCAGGATCTGCTGATTTCATGAAATATTCTCCAATTAAGAAACCCTCAAATCCATACAATCTCAAATCATTAATCGATTCATAGCTATGAAACCCACTTTCTGAAATTTTTATAAAATCATTAGGGATTTTTTTTGAAATATTTTTTGAAATATTAATATCTGTTTTAAATGTTTTCAAATCTCTATTATTTACTCCAATCAGATCAACATATTGGCATAGTGCCTTATCTAATTCCCTCTCACAATGGATTTCAACTAACACTTCTAAATTTAATTCTTTTGCTAGTTTTGATAGATTATTTATTTCTTTTTTCGATAAGATTGAGGCAATTAATAATACTACATCAGCTCCCAATGATTTTGATTCAATAATTTGAAATTCATCTATAATAAAATCCTTTCTTAAAACTGGACCTGAGAAAATTTCTTTGGAAATTTTTAAATCTTGGTTAGATCCACCAAAAAAATGGTAATCCGTTAAAACAGAAATACCGGAAACTTTCGCTTTTTTATAGCCATTAATTACATCCTCTACATACAAATAATCATTAATTATATTTTTTGAGGGAGACTTTCTTTTGTGTTCAGCAATGATTCCTGATTTACTAGATTTTAAATTTTTTTTTAGGGAAACCGTAAGCTTTTCAAATAGTTTTGTGGATTGTAAATCATTGATTGTATAATTAGATTTGAGAATATTTATCTCATTTTTTTTATACTTAATTATTTTATTTAGGATATTCATTTACTCATACCTATTAGTTTATTAAATGAATTGAGTGCTTTTTTGCTAAACAAAGAATCTTTAGCAAGCTCACAAGCTTGATTAAGGTCTACCCCTTTTGCAATAGAAATTGCTAATGCAGAATTTGCCAATACCACATTGATTTGTTCTTTAGTCCCATTTAGATTTAAAATATCATAAAAAATCTTTGCAGCTTCCTTGACAGAGTTTCCTCCAAAAATTTTATCGGGAGATATTTTCCCGAAATTAAGATCACTTGGTTTTAATAAAAACTCTTTATTATTAAAAGCAACTTTAGTTTCAGAAGTAAGAGAAATTTCATCATAGCCATCCAAAGAATATACTATAGAATATTGAAGTTTAGTTGTTTTTTCAAAGACAGACTTATATAATCGAAATACATCTAATCCATAAACACCTACAAGCTGAAAATCAGGTTGACAAGGATTCACCAATGGGCCCAGAATATTAAAAAATGTTTTTAACCCTAAGGCTTTTCTAACAGGTGCAACATTTTTCATTGCTGGATGAAATAAAGGTGCATGTAAAATGCATATGTTTGCTTTATCTAAACAATCGTTTAGAAAATTAAAATCATTACTAAATTTGATCCCAAAATATTCTAAAAGGTTTGATGAACCACAAGCTGATGAAACAGAGTAATTTCCATGTTTAGTTACATGGATACCTGCACCAGCTGTAACGAATGAAGCCAATGTTGATATATTAAAGGTATTTTTATTATCTCCACCAGTTCCACACAAATCAATTGTTTGAAAATCCTTGAAATCTATTTTCACACATAATTCAAGAAGGGCACTTTTAAAACCAATTATTTCCTCTGAAGTAACACCTCTCATCATAAAAATAGTCAAGAAAGATGCTATTTGTTCATCGTTATATTTACCACTTGAAATTTCAATTAGTATATTTCTAGATTCTATTTGATCTAGATTTTCGTGATTGATAAGTCGCTGAATTATTTCTTTCATTTTAGCTCTTGACCCAATTCTCAATTAATTTTTTTCCATGGGGAGTTAGTATTGATTCCGGATGAAACTGCACACCTTTTACATCATATTTTTTATGTCTAATTGACATAATTTGGTTGTTGTTATCTATTGATGTGATTTCTAAATCTTCAGAAATTGTATCAACAACCCATGAATGATACCTTGCAGCAAGGAAGTTATTTTTGATTCCTTTAAAAATTAATTCATCCCCAACACAGATATTTATTTCAGTTGAAACACCATGAAAAACATCATCTAAGTTTTTAAGAGTTCCTCCGTATACCTCTGCAATTGCTTGTTGACCCAAACATACTCCTAGAATACTTTTCGTTGACCCATATTTTGAAATAACTTCTTTTAAAAGACCAGCTTCATCAGGAATTCCAGGACCAGGAGAAAGTAAAATTTTAGGAAAGTTTACAATATCTTCTATTATAAACTTATCATTTCTAAACACAGACACATCACAATTTAATTCCTTTAACAAGTGAACCAAATTATAAGTAAAACTATCATAATTGTCTATAACTAATACTTTTTTCATACCTGTAAATTATTTGCTATTTCTATTGACTTTGTTAGGGCGTTTAATTTGTTATAAACTTCCTGTAATTCATTTTCATTTTCTGACTTATCTACAATACCTGCACCCGCTTGCCAATACAAATAATTGTCTTTACTTAAAAAAGTTCTTATCATTATTGCGTGATTATAATTTCCGTGGAAATCCAATAAACCAATTGCTCCTCCGTAGTATCCCCTATTTGTTTTTTCATATTTTTCAATTAAATTCATTGCCATATGCTTTGGCGCACCGGACAGGGTTCCTGCAGGAAAAGTGTCAGCAATAATTTTTAAATTATTATTAAGGGTTTCTAGTTCACCTGTTACTTTACTTACAAGGTGTATAACATGAGAGAAATACTGTACTTCTTTGAACTTATCAACTCTAACAGTTGAACAATTTCTACTTAAATCATTCCTCGCTAAATCTACTAGCATTACATGCTCACTTCCTTCTTTTGGATCATTGATTAGTTGCTTGGCAAGTAATTTATCTTCAGCTTCATTTCCGGTTCTCTTGAAAGTTCCAGCAATTGGATGGATTTCAGCAAACTTATCATTGATTACTAATTGAGCTTCTGGTGAGCTACCAAATATTTTATAACTACCAAAATCAAAATAAAATAAATAAGGTGATGGATTTATACTTCTTAATGCTCTATAGACGTTAAAATCATCACCCTTAAATTGTTGTGAGAACCTCCTGGACAAGACTAATTGGAAAACATCTCCTCTTTTACAATGTTGCTTCGCATCAGTAATATGCTTAAGAAATTCTGTATCTGTTAAATTTGATTTGATTTTATCAATTGATTCAAAGCTGAAATTGTAGGAATTGGATACTTTAATAAGCTGGTATACTTCATCGATATTATTACTTTCATCCAAAGAATGACAAAAAATATATGCTTCATTTTTGAAATGATTAATGGCAATTATATTTTTATATACGCCGTAATACATTTCTGGGATTTTAATGGAATTTTCTTTTTCTATAATATTTACATCTTCAAAATATTGTACAGCATCATAGGATGTAAATCCAAAAAGACCATTATTTATAAACGAAAATTTACTTTTTTCAACTTTAAATGAATTAATGAAGTTCTGCAGCTCTTCAATTACATTTTTTTTGGAACAAGGAATATTTTTATATGAATTGTTTGGCAATTTTGATGAAATAATATTATTGGAAACTTCAAATGAAGCAATCTGATCAAAACATATATAAGAGAAGCTATTATTAATGGAATTATAATCACTGCTCTCTAATAATAGACTTTTTGGGAATTTATCTCTTACCCTTAAATAGATACTAACAGGTGTTATTGTATCAACTAAAAAATTTTTATATGTGGTTTTTAATTCTATTTTTTCCATTTTTCAAAAGAGAGCCACTTAATGTGACTCTCTTTGATTTAATCAACAAACTAAACTAACTATTATGAAAAAAAAAAGCTTATCGTGATGATAAGCTTTTAATTTTTTTTTACAAATAGCAGTTACATCACGAAATAGGTATTTCATGCATCCACCACCATTTATTTGTAATTCTTTTAATCATTTCTTAAATATAATAATCTATTTACTATAAAAAAATTATTTTTTAATGAATCTTTTGTACGAGGTAGATTCACTGTTAGAAACTTTTAAAATGTAAACTCCTGTAGCAAATTCAGAAATATCTATCGATAAACTCTCTGCATTTAAATCATAAGATTTTTTCATAACAACTTTACCTAACATATTGTAAATCTCCAGGTCAGCATCTTCATTAAGTGTATTTAACTTAATGTTCACTATATCAAATGCAGGGTTTGGATAGACATCAAGCTGTATAATATTATAATCATTTACAGAAAGTGGATCCGTAACATTTACTACACCATACATTGATGCATGAGGACTACATGTAAAAGTAGTACTGCCAACGAGGTTGAATGTATGTGAGAAAACATGTCCTTGTCCATTATAACCACTATCAAAAGATTCGACACCTCCAGTTGATATTAAGTTGTGTGTTCCTGATCCCCAAGTCCAAACAACTGTATCCCCAATTTCAATATTGATTGTTTGATTCGTACTTTGCATATTCCAAGGATATTGATGCGTTGTCTGGGAAAATACAAATGAAGAAATAAGGAAAAATAAAAAAAGTAATTTTTGTTTCATAATATTATTGTTTTGTATAAAGTTAACAATTTCTGTTCCAAATCTTAGCAATTAGTTAAAACAAAAAACCCGTAATGTTTATTACGGGTTTTGTACTGAAGGCGGGACTTGAACCCGCACGGATATTACTATCCATTGGATTTTAAGTCCAACGTGTCTACCAATTCCACCACTTCAGCATTATTGTGTGGAGCGAAAGACGGGATTTGAACCCGCGACCCTCACCTTGGCAAGGTGATGCTCTACCCCTGAGCTACTTTCGCTTATTTTAATGAACATTTTACCCTAAAGCAGGGATGCAAATTTAAAATTTTATTTTTATTAAGCAAGAAAATAGAATTATGAATTATTTGCTTTTCTTTTCAAATCATTTAATATAACTAAAGCTTCAATTGGAGTTAACTTATCTGAATCTATTTTCATTAATTCTAGTTTTATTTCTTGTGAAATGGGGTCTTGAATAGTGAAAAAATCTAATTGATTTTTTTCACTTGTTTTATTGCTTATTTTATCATGCCCTCTGTCTTTTTCTAAATTTAATAATATTTTATTAGCATTCTTGATAACACTTTTAGGTACACCTGCCATCTTAGCAACATGAATTCCAAAACTATGTTCACTACTTCCCGGGATTAATTTCCTGAGAAATAATATTTGATTACTTTCCTCTTTAATAGAAACATTAAAATTTTTAATTCTTTCAAATAAACCCTGCATTTGATTTAACTCATGATAATGAGTTGCAAATAATGTTTTGGGTCTGGCGCTGTGATTATGTAGGTACTCAGTTATTGCCCATGCAATTGAAATTCCGTCATAAGTACTTGTTCCTCTACCAATCTCATCTAATAAAATAAGACTCCTTGGGGATATATTATTTAAAATTAAAGCTGTTTCGTTCATTTCAACCATAAAAGTTGATTCACCCATACTAATATTATCCGACGCCCCAACTCTGGTGAAAATTTTATCAACTATACCCATTCTTAATTTTTTTGCAGGAACAAAACTACCTATTTGGGCCATTAGACTTAAAATTGCCGTTTGTCGTAATATTGCTGATTTTCCAGACATATTTGGTCCTGTGATCATTATGATTTGCTGATTCCTTGGTGTGATCAAAATATTATTAGGAATGAACGGTTTTTCACTTGATAATTGAGATTCAATTACCGGATGTCTTGCTTCCAAAATTTCTATGTCATAAGAATCATCAAAAATAGGTCGACAATATTTTTTTGAAATAGCAAGATTACAAAATGACAATAGACAATCTAATCTAGAAATAACAAAAGAGTTTTTTTGGATTTTTTTTATGTAGGATTGACTCCAATTCAATAGTTCATCATAAATTTGTAATTCAAGATTAAGTATTTTCTCTTCAGCACCTAAAATTTTTGACTCATATTCTTTTAATTCTTCTGTTATATATCTTTCAGCATTCACCAATGTCTGTTTCCTAATCCATTCTGATGGTACTTTTTCTTTATGTGTATTTCTAACCTCAATATAATATCCAAAAACATTATTAGATGAAATCTTAAGTGAAGGAATATTAGTTTTTTTAGATAAATCCTGTAGCATTTTTTCCAAAAATTCTTTATTATTTTTGGAAATTTCTCTAAGTTCCAAAAGCTCACTAGAAACTGCTGAAGAAATAGTATTTCCTTTGCTGATACTTACAGGTGGATCTGAATTTAAAGTATTACTAACTTTTGAAATAAATTCTGTACAATTTGCAATCAAATAAATAAGATGATTTAATTCCTTGCAATCAGTCTTAGATATATCATTTTTTAAGTTTTCAATTAATTCAACAGAATCCTTTAAATTAAAAATTTCCCTAGGATTAATTTTCTTTGTTGCTACTTTTGAAGTTAATCTTTCAATATCACTAAGTTTCGAAATTACATTATAAATTAATGCATTCGTTTTTTCATCACTTATCAAAAATTCAACGATATTATGTCTTGATATAATTACTTCTTTTTCACATGATGGTAAAGCTACCCATCTTTTTAGAAGTCTTCCTCCCATTGGAGATAATGTTTGATCAATTACATCAATCAAGCATTTACCCTCTACTGAGTTAGGTCTAAATAACTCTAAATTTCGTATTGTAAATCTATCAAGCCAAACATGCCCTTCTTTTGGTATTCTTTTTATCGATGTAATATGGCTCAATCGCTCATGCTGAGTTTCATTTAAATAATGCATTATAGCGGAAGAGGCTATAATACCATTATTCAGATCATTAATGCCAAAGCCTTTGAGGGATGAAATTTCAAACTGTTTTTTTAATAAATCATTAGCATAATCTATATTAAAAACCCACTCGTCTAAAAAAAATAGGTTAAATGACTCACCATATGAGTTAACAAAAAGTTTCTTATTTTCTTTGGTAATCAAAACTTCATTTGGAGAAAAATTATCTAGCAACTTAGCAATATATTCAATATTTCCCTCTGCAATTAAGAATTCCCCAGTTGAAATATCCAGTAAGGATAAACCGACTGTTTTCCCAAAATATAAAGATGCAAGAAAGTTATTAGATTTAGGATTCACAACACCATCCACAGTAGCAAGACCAGGCGTTATAATTTCAGTTACCCCTCTTTTTACAATTTTTTTTGTTTTTTTAGGGTCCTCTAATTGATCACAAACTGCGACACGTAATCCTGCTTTTACAAGTTTTGGCAAATATAAATTCAAGGAATGATATGGAAATCCTGCAAGCTCCGTTTCACTTTGACTTCCAGCACCTCTTTTTGTTAAAACTATATCTAAAATTTTGGAAGCATTAATTGCATCCTTGCCAAATGTTTCATAAAAATCTCCAACTCGGAATAAAAGAAGTGCATCAGGGTATTTAACCTTTATAGAATTATATTGCTTCATCAAAGGAGTTGTTTTTTTTACTTCTTTTTCCAAATGCTTGAGTTTAATAGTATTTTTACCACTTAGTTTTACTAATGTAATGAATATAAAACACAAATAAATCTAGTGAAAAAATTAAAAAATAGTGAGCTTGATAGAATTTCCATTGAAGAATTTAAAAAGTCAAAAAAGATTGCAATTACAATACTTCTGGAGAATATTAGAAGTGCTCATAATATTGGCAGTATTTTTAGAACAGCTGACTCCTTTTTAATAAATGAGATAATATTGTGTGGTATTTCTGCTCAACCTCCAAATAAAGATATTAGAAAAACAGCTCTAGGAAGTAGTGAATCAGTTGAATGGAGATATGAAAAGAATATTGATAAAGCTATCGAAAAATTGAAGAATGAAGGAAACAAAATAATATCAATTGAACAAACAACCAATTCTATTTCTCTTGAAAATTTCAAGCCACAAAAAAATGATAAATATGCCATTATTTTTGGAAATGAGGTAAACGGAATAGAACAAAGAACGATTAACTTAAGTGATATGGCTATTGAAATTCCTCAATTTGGAACTAAGCATTCTTTAAATATTTCGGTTGCAGCAGGAATTATTATTTGGGATTTATTTTCAAAAATTAATCATTAATGATCTCTGTTAAGATTGATAAATAATCCAACCTATTTTCAACAAAATCAATATCTGAAACATCAATATATTTAACTTTTAAATCAGGTCTTGATTTGAAAAAATCAGAATAACTTGAATTAATATTAATTAAATAGTCATCTGATATATTTGATTCATAACTTCTGCCCCTTTTTTTTATATTTTTTTTCAAGTTTTCAATTGAGTTTTTAAGAAAAATTATCAAGTCAGGCTTTACTATACTTTTGTGTAAAGAATAAAATAATTTTCGATATAAATTAAATTCATCAATATTCAAATTAATTTTTGAAAAAATTAAGGATTTATGAATATCATAATCGCTTATTGTTATACTATTGAAGAAATTTAATTGTGATAAATCATCAACTGTTTGTTGATACCTGTCAGCTAAAAAAGACATTTCTAATTTAAATGCATATTGTTTCTTGTCATCATAAAACTTTTCTAGGAAAGGATTGTCAATAAATCTTTCAAGGATTAATTTGGAATCAAAATCATTTGCAATTTGATTTGAGAGTGATGTTTTTCCTGAACCAATATTTCCTTCAACAGCTATATAATTATACTTATTTAAAATTTCAGGATTTCTTGGATTATTTAACACAAGAGTTGTTTTTTTTACACCATCATTTTTTTTGATTTTATTTAATATTTCTCGACAGGAAAGGTTTAGGATTGGGTGTAATAAATTTGGTTCAATTTCAACAAGTGGAAGCATTACAAAAAGTCTATCAGTCATTCTTGGATGCGGTAAAGAAAGTGTTTGGTTTTCAATTACAAGATCACCAGCAATTAGTATATCAATGTCAATTATCCTTGATTCATATGTATTAGTATTTTTTCTAATTCTACCCATGGAAATTTCAATTTGTAATAATTCATTCATTAAATTTTCAGGTTCAATTCTTGAGTTAAATGAAGCACATATATTAAAAAAATTATCCCCTTTAAAACCAACTGCCTTAGTTTCATAAACAGCAGAAATTGATATAAAAGAGGCAATCTTTGTATGTATTATATCCAATGCAGTTTGGATATTTTTAAACCTATCACCTATATTTGATCCAATGGAAAGATAATATTTTTGGAATGTATTCATAAAAGGATTGGTAAATTAAATAAAAGAAATGATTTATTATATTTGATTAAAGACAATTTAGTGAATCCTGAAAAAAAAATACTTGCTAGAAAAATTTATCTACTACTAGCATCACTGTTTATTACGTCCTTAGTAGTTTCAAATCTAATTTTTCAAAAATTCTTTTATTGGTATCCATTTGAAATTGAAATTTTTGGTGAAAAGTTATTTAACCTTTCTGTAGGAATACTACCCTATCCAATAACATTTTTAATTACAGACTTAATTAGTGAAATATATGGAAAGAAAAAAGCAAATCAAGTAGTAACATTGGGAATTTTTGCAGCAGTTTTTTCAATTCTAATAGTTTATGTTGCAGACTTAATGCCAGCAATTCCTAATTCACCCGTTAATGATGAAATATTCAGTAGGGTTTTTGGGAGTACATTTATAGCAGTCTTTGCTAGTATGTTAAGCTATTTATTTGCACAATACATTGATATTCATATATATCATTTTTGGAAAAAACTTACAAAAGGAAAAATGCTATGGCTTAGAAATAATTTTTCAACTTTCTTTTCACAGTTTATAGACACTTTTACCATAATTTTTTTGTTATGTGTTACAAACGTGTTACAATGGGATCAATTCCTCGGACTACTTCTTTCAGGTTTTTTATTTAAAGTTTTAGTGGCCCTAATTGATACCCCATTCTTATATATTGGTGTATATGCCTTTAGAAAAAAGTTTAATTTAGAAATCAATGAAGAGATAAATATAGATTAAAAATCTATTTCAATTTTAAAAATGTGCCCTTCATGTGCCCGGTAATTTAGAACTTGGTTGTTTTCAAAAATTAAATATTGACCCTTGACTCCTTTTAGAGTTCCAGAAAAAACTAAATCTTTATTTAGTTTAATTGATTTTGGATTATCTGGAAACTCCATAACAGGAAAATCAATACTTACAACATTTGAAGTATCATTAAAATAATGCAACAAATTGCTGGGTAAAAAATTTTTAGCTTGGTCCTTTGAACTTTTGATATTACTTGAATCTCTTTCATTCTTGAGCATTGACCTCCAATTAGTTTTATCGCTCATATATTTTTTTAAAGCTACCTCAGCCTCTCCTGCCAGAAACCGATTTGGAGTTTGTAAAAGTTCTATAGCCTCATGTGCCCCTTGGTCAATCCACCTGTAGGGAATTTGCGATTTTCTAGTAACTCCAACTTTAATCCTACCGGTATTTGATAGGTAAACTACATGTGGTTGTAGCTGGATTTTCTTCTCGTAATCCAAGTCTCTGTCACCAATATTTAAATGGGCTTTGCTTAGCTCGGGTCTCATGATCCAATCACCTGCTAAAGGAGTTTCAAAAAAACATGATTTGCAAAAACCTTGCCTGTATATGTTCACGCTATCAGAACATGATAAACAGGAATAACCAATACACTCAAATTTAAATGACTTTTCAATAAATTGGTTAAGATGGATGAAATTATCCTCAAATTCAATAAAATAATTTACAGGCTTAGCTAATTCTGTAACCATTTTTTTTACTACCCCTTGAAAATGCATAAAAATTTATTATTTTAAAGAAATTAAATTACGAAAAAAACATGCCAATTCCATTAGTTAATTCAATTGCTTCGTGGTTCCTTAAAAAAAGAATGCATCAAATTGAATTATTTATAAAATATCCTACAGAAGTTCAAAGCGATGTTTTATCAAAACTAATTGCAATTGCAAAGAATACAGTAATTGGAGAAAAATATGACTTTGGAAGCATAAAAAATTATAAACAATTTTCTGAAAGAGTTCCAGTGTTTAGCTATGAACAATTTTCAGACAAAATTGAGTTAGCCAGACAAGGCAAAAAGAATATTTTCTGGCCATCAAAAATTAAATGGTTTGCTAAATCCAGCGGAACTACCAATTCTAGAAGTAAATATATTCCGGTGAGTGATGAATCTTTAGAAGATTGTCACTATGCTGCAGGAAAAGATCTCTTGTGTATGTATTTTAATAATAACCCTAACTCTCAACTTTTTACAGGAAAAAGTTTAAGGTTAGGTGGCAGCAAAACTCCTTATGAGAAAAATGGTACCTTTTATGGTGATCTCTCAGCAATTTTAATTGACAATATGCCATTTTGGGCGGAGTTCAGTAGTACACCCAGTAATAAAACTTCATTAATGGAAGATTGGAATTATAAAATTAATGCAATAATAAATGAAACTAAAAATGAAAATGTAACTAGCCTTGCAGGAGTTCCATCATGGATGTTGGTGTTGTTAAATAGAATTTTGAAAGAAACAAATACAAATCAAATTTTTGAGGTGTGGCCAAATATTGAAGTTTATTTTCATGGTGGAGTTAGTTTTAAACCTTATTTAAACCAATACAAAAAGTTGATTGGTAAACATGAGATGAGATATTATGAAATTTATAATGCTTCGGAAGGATTTTTTGCAATACAATATGAAAATAACTCTGACGAATTATTATTAATGTTAGATTATGGTATCTTTTATGAATTCATAGAAATGGATAAATATGGAACTAAAGATGAGAGAGTTATTTCTCTGGCTGAAGTGAAATTAAAAACGAATTATGCAATACTAATTACTACCAATGCTGGATTGTGGAGATATAAAATTGGAGATACCGTAAAATTTACTTGTTTATCTCCATTCAAAATTATTGTTTCTGGAAGAACAAAGCATTATATCAATGTTTTTGGTGAAGAAGTAATTATTGAAAATACCGATAATGTTATTAACAGAATATCTTCAAAATATAATTTAGAACTTGTTGATTATACAGTTGCTCCAGTATTTATGAAAAATAAAAAAAAGGGTGCGCATGAATGGTTCATAGAATTCAAAACCAAACCAACAGAGAGTATAAATTTATCTGCAATTATTGACAGGGAACTAAGACGTGAAAATTCTGATTATGATGCTAAAAGATATAACAATTTTACTTTGAATAAACCAAAAATTACAATTGGAAAGCCAGGTGTTTTTTTAAAATGGCTTGAAAAAAATAATAAAATGGGAGGACAAAATAAAATTCCCAGATTATCAAATGGTAGAAAGTTTATGGAAAGTATTAAAAAATTAAATACTTAAGATGCAGCTTTTAGCTTTTCCAAATTAATTCTAGCAATTTGTTCGGTAGCATATTTTCTAGTTACTACTAATTTTTTTGTTTCACTTCCGGGTAAGCTAAACATTGCATCATTTAATATTTCTTCACATAATGATCTTAGGCCTCGAGCGCCTAGCCCATAGTCAACTGCTTTATCTACGATAAAATCAAGGGCACTTTCATTAAATTCCAATTTAATATTATCTAATTCAAATAATTTAACGTACTGCTTAATTAAAGCATTTTTAGGTTTTGTTAAAATATTTAACAATGTATTTTTATCTAATGGTTCCATGTAAGTAACTACCGGTAAACGACCAATAATTTCAGGGATTAATCCATATTCCTTTAAGTCTTTTGGATTAATATACTTTAATATATTTTTAGAAACTATTGGATTATTTTCGGCACTTTTATATCCGATTACATTTAAATTTAATCTCCTTGAAATATACCTTTCAATTCCAACAAATGCACCACCAGCAATAAATAATATATTTTCAGTATTTATTTCAATAAATTTTTGATCAGGATGTTTTCTTCCACCTTTTGGGGGGACATTAACGATTGTTCCTTCTAATAATTTAAGTAATGCCTGTTGAACTCCTTCGCCAGAAACATCTCTTGTAATTGATGGATTATCACTTTTTCTTGCAATTTTATCAATTTCATCTATAAAAACAATTCCCTTTTCAGCCTTTTCAACATTATAACTGGCTGATTGTAATAGCTTTGTCAAAATACCTTCAACATCCTCTCCAACATAACCAGCCTCAGTTAAGACAGTTGCATCTACGATTGCTAAAGGAACATCAAGCATTTTAGCGATTGTTTTAGCAATTAATGTTTTTCCAGTCCCTGTTTGACCAACCATAATTATGTTACTCTTTTCTATTTCAATTTCATTTTCAACTTGTTGCGAAATTCTTTTGTAATGGTTATATACTGAAACTGCAATTATTTTTTTCGTATAATCCTGTCCAATGACATAATCATCCAAAAAAAGTTTTATTTGTTGAGGTTTAATAAGTTTTTGATCCGAACTTTTGTTAGAAATAGATTCCTCAGAATTGTTCTCTTGAATGATAATCCCATTTGCCTGCTCTATGCATACATCACAAATATGGGCATCAATTCCAGCGATTAAAAGTTTTGTTTGGTCTTTTTTCTTACCACAAAATGAGCATTGTAAATCTGACTTGGACATCAAATTTAATTTTTAGTAAGTATTTCGTCAATCATACCATATTCTAAAGCTTTTTGAGCTTTCATCCAATAATCCCTATCACTATCGGCATATACTTTCTCATAATCTTGACCAGTGTGTTTACTTATTATTTTATATAACTCCTCTTTAAGCGAAAGAATTTCTCTTGTAGTGATTTCAATATCACTTGCTTGACCTTGAGCGCCACCCAATGGTTGATGAATCATTACTCTGGAATGAGTCAACCCACTTCTTTTACCTTTTTGACCAGCACATAATAACACAGCACCCATTGAAGCGGCCATTCCTGTACAAATAGTTGCAACATCTGGTTTAATAAGCTGCATTGTATCATAAATTCCTAAGCCAGCATAAACGCTGCCTCCTGGTGAATTAATATAAATTTGAATATCTTTTGAAGAGTCTGTACTTTCTAAGAATAATAATTGCGCTTGAATTATATTAGCAACTTGATCATTAATGGCAGTACCTAAAAATATAATTCTATCCATCATAAGTCTTGAGAAGACATCAAATATGGCAATATTCATTTGTCTTTCTTCAATAATATTTGGGGTTAAAGCCGAAGGAAACATACTACTGATAATATCATTGTAATATGTACTACTTATGCCCTTTTCTTTTGTTGCAAATTTTTTAAATTCTCTTCCTAAATCCATGTCTAATGTTTCTGGTTATAAATATAACAAATAATTATGCTTGATATGCCACTTTAATAAACTGATCGTAAGTTAATTTTTTTGATTTATATGAAATATTTTCTTTAAAGAAATTAAGTATTCTTTCTCCACTTAGTTGTTCTGTAAGTCTCTTTACTTCCTCTTTATTGCTCATAACCCTTGCAACTGTTTGCTCAATATTTTTTTCATCAGCAGAAGATTGACCATATTGCTGCATTTGTATTTTTATTAAATCAGAGGTGTATTTTTTTAAGTCTTCAAAATTAACTTGCAGATTATTTTCAACAATTATTTTACTTTCAATCAGCTGATATTTCATCCCCTTCTCAGATTTTTCGTACTCCACTTTTGCTTCATCTGAATTAATTTTTTTATCACTATTTAGTTGAATCCATCTAGTTAGAAAATCTTTTGGTAAATCTATTTTTGTAGAACTAACAAGAAATTCAATTGTGTCATTCATTAATTTTTGGTTTGTCTGGGTTTGAAATTGTTTTATGAAATCCTCAGATAGTTTATTTTTCATTTGAGAAACATTTTTAACTACATCTTTTCCAAAAATTTTATCGAATAAATCTGGATTTAGCTTTGCAGGTTCTCTTTCATTTATCTCATTAATTCTGACTTTAACAACTTTCTTAAGCTTTTCTTTATCCGTTGATTCAATTTTTAATTTTGATGAAATACCTCTGGAATCCTTAAAAATTTTTGAGGCTTGCTCCTCAATTTCTTTTCCAACTGTAAGACCTAAAACTTTTTTTCTAAAAGATGGTTTTAAAATATCAGTTTTAAAAACTATAGACTCGTTGATCATATTATCATCTGAGAAAAATGAACCGGCAATTTCATATTTTTCTTTGATTTTGGACTTGTTGATCAATTTTCCATATCTATCCTGAATATTTTTAATCTGATCATTTATATTCTTTTTATCAGGGATAATGTCATACTGAATAATCTGTTTTTTGGGCTTAAAATTTAATTTGAATTTAGGTGAGTAACCAATTTGAAAATCAAAGCTTATGCTGTCTGACGTCCAATCTAAATTGTTGTTTTCGCTTGGTATTGGTCCACCAAGTAAATCCAATTTTTCATCATTTATAAATTTCTTTAAGCTTGAATCAACTAGCTTATTGATTTCATCAACTTTTACTGCACTTTCATATTGTTTTTTTATGAGTGATAAAGGAACAAAACCTTTTCTAAAACCTGGAATACTTGCTGTCTTTGAATATTTTTTCAAAACACCAGCAACTTTCTGTTCATAATCATCCTTTTCTATGACTATGGTTATTATTCCATAAAGTTTATTTTTTTTTGCTGAGGATATTTTCATTTTAAAAGAATTGGTCTGCGAAATTAATCTTTTTTTAAATGTATCAAAAACAATGATGTTAATACTTAGATGTTTGCTAGTAAATGTCTCAATACATCAAACATATTGTCTCTATGAAGCCAATGACCAGCATTTTTAATTTCTATAACCTCTGCATTTGGAAATAAAGAATATATTAGTGAGTGGTCAGATGAATTTATATAGCTAGATTTTTCGCCTTTGAAAAAAAATATTCTTTTAAAAAATTTATGAGATGATGAAATCTCTTCTCCGACAATTTCTACATTTTTGGAAAGCGATTCTAAATTGAACCTAATCCCAAACTTATTATTAGATTTTCTAAAAATACTTTTCATTATAAATCCTCTAATTTCTGGCATAGTTATAGATTTCGAAAGCATCTTCTCGATTTCTTTTCTACGATCAAATTTCTCTAAATCTATTTTTTTTAAGGCATCGATAATGTGCTGATTATGATTTGGATAGAATTTGGGGGATATATCCATTATGAAAACCCTTGAAATTAGTTCGGGGTACTTTAAAGAAAACAGCATTGCAGTCTTACCACCCATGGAGTGACCCAAAAGAACAGGTTTGGTAATTTTATAATGTTTGATGTAGTAAAGCAAATCATTGCACATGTCGTCATAGTTAAATGATTCTGCATGAAAACTTCTACCATGATTTCTTTGATCAATTAAATGAACTTTAATATTTTTTTTACATAATTCCCTTGCAACTGAAAGCCAGTTATCACCTGAACCCAAGAATCCATGAAGAATCAAAACTTCTGTAGATGACTCACCTAAAATTTTTGAGTGTAGCAACATAATTATGATAAAAAGTACAAATATTTCTTGATTGTTTTTTCTAAACCGTTATATAAGCTCTCACTTATGAGCGCATGTCCAATTGACACCTCTAATAAATTTTCTATGTTGTCAGCAAAATACTTTATGTTTTTTAATGAAAGGTCATGACCTGCATTAATCCCTATATTCTCTTTGGATATTTTTTCTGCGCAAACTTTGTATTTGTCAATAATGGAAAAATTACCAATTAAAAATTCTTTTGCGAATTCTTCTGTATATAATTCCACCCTATCAGGGTTAATTTCTAAGAGTGAATCAATATATTTGATTTCAGGATCCAAAAAAATTGAAGTTCTTATACCGTAAGACTTTAATTCATTAATAATATCCTTTAACATGTTTTTATACTTAATAGTATTCCACCCAGAATTTGAGGTAATAGCATCTACTTTATCAGGAACTAGAGTTACTTGAGTTGGCTGTACATCAATAACCAATTTCATAAACTTATCAATTGGATTACCTTCAATATTAAATTCTGTATAAACCTCATTTTTTAAGGCAAATACATCATCATACTTTATGTGTCTTTCATCGGGTCTTGGATGTATAGTTATTCCATCAGCACCAAAACTTTGAATGTCTGCTGCAAAATCGACTATATTTGGTTCATTTCCACCTCTTGAATTTCTTAAAGTAGCTATTTTATTTATGTTAACACTTAGCTTAGTCAATGATAATATTTTAAGTAGATTTATTTGGGCAAAACTAATTTATTTTTACTTAATTTTGAAACTAATAATTTCATTTTTTCCAGATTGTTTTGAAAATCGCCCTTTACACAAAATCTAATTCTACCGAAAATTTTCAGCACATTTTTTCTCTGATCAAAGTTCTTGAAAAGAATAAAATAATTTGTGAAATTGATGAAAACATGTTTAAATTAATTTCAAAAAATAAAGACTGCAAAATTAATCTCTTAAACACAAGAAAATTTATTCAGCTAGATAAAAGTTTTGACTATGTAGTTACCGTGGGAGGAGATGGAACATTTCTGAGAGCTGCAAAAGAAATTGCTGATTTTAATATTCCGATCATTGGAATTAATAAAGGAAGACTTGGATTCTTAGCTAGCTCGAATATTGAAAATATAGACCAAATAGTAAAAAAACTGGTAAATAAAGAATATGAAATTTCAGAAAGGACTTTGATTGAAGTTGAAATTGATGGAAGTAAAAAATATGCTTTAAATGAAATAGCTATTAGCAGAAAAAATACTACTTCACTGATATCGATAAAAACAATGATTGATAATCAATACTTGAATACTTACTGGGCTGATGGATTAATTATTTCAACTCCAACTGGATCTACTGGATACTCACTAAGTTGTGGTGGTCCAATTATTTTACCTGATGCAGAAAGCTTAGTTTTTACTCCAATTGCTCCACATAATTTAAATGCTAGACCTCTAGTTGTTCCTGACAATAAAAAAATTGATCTTGAAATCTACAGTCGAGAGAAAGAATGCCTTTTATCTGCAGATTCAGAAATTTTTTCAATTCCTGTAAAAACAAAGTTATCAATTAATAAATCAAAACATAAATTACAATTAATTGACACTGGTGATTTAGATCCCCTTAACACGCTTAGGGAAAAACTTCTATGGGGAAAAGATAAAAGAACAGAACAATAATACGGTTTCATTTAAGTTTTATGTTAAAGAAAAAAATTGAAAATTAATCATTTAATATTATTATTTTCATTATTGTGTAATAGTTTATTTTGTCAAATTTATGAAGTTGGCTACATACATGGGAAATCTAATTTTATAGGTGATATTGGTGATACTAAATTTATTAATCCATTCCAAAAAGACATAAGTGATAATAATGTTTCAGGCTTTTCACTGAAATGGAATAGAAGTCCTAGACATTCAATCAAATTAACTTTTATAAAATCCAATTTAATTGCAAATGATATAAATTCAAAAGACCCCAGGAGAATTGAAAGAGGCTACAGTTTTTCAACACCAATCTCTGAAGTTTCTGCTGGAATTGAGTTTAATATGCTTGATTTCAACCTTCATGAAGACTATGATATCTTTAGCCCTTACATGTATACAGGGATATCCTATTCAAAATTTAATGAAATTTTGTTAGAAGGAGATAATTTTATTTCAGGAAATAAAAAAAATAAATCTTTTGGCATTCCAATGATTGTTGGCTTAAAAACAAGGATTCTTGAAAAATTTATTTTTTCAATAGAAGGTGGCGCTAGATACTTATTTTCGGATGATATTGACGGAAATTCGTCTTTAAATCATAATTTTGGAAATATTAATAACAATGACTGGTATTTTTTTAGTTCTTTAGGAATTTCATACACATTTGGAAGAAGACCATGTTATTGCAATATTAAATGATGAAGAAAGTTGAAATTGATAAAAACAAAATTCCTAACCACGTTGCTGTGATAATGGATGGGAATGGAAGATGGGCAAAAAATAAAGGTTTAAGTAGGGAATTTGGTCACAAGGCAGGCAAAAAAGCGGTAAAAAATATTATTGAAGCATGTATTGAGTTGAATATTAAAAATCTAACTCTCTATGCATTTTCTACAGAGAATTGGAAAAGACCAAAATTAGAAATTGATTTTTTAATGGAACTTCTACTGCTTTCTCTAAAAAATGAACTAAAAAATCTCAACAAAAATGATATAAGATTTACAACAATTGGAACGCTTAAAAAATTACCTAGAAAAATTGGCGATTATCTGATTAAGGTAAAGGAGGAAACTAAAAACAATAAAAGCTTAACCCTAACTTTAGCATTAAGCTATGGTGCAAGAAGTGAAATAATTGATGTTGTAAAAGAAATTTCTGACAAAGTTAAAAATAATATAATTTCCACTAAAAATATTGATGAATCAGTTATAAATGACCATCTTTACACTCGATTTTTACCGGATGTAGATTTATTAATCAGAACAAGTGGTGAAAAAAGAATAAGTAATTTTTTATTATGGCAAATAGCATATTCTGAACTATATTTTTCAAAAAAACTATGGCCAGATTTCAAGAAAAAAGACCTGTACAAAGCAATTATTAACTACCAAAGCAGAGAAAGAAGATTTGGAAAAATCAGTGAGCAAATCAAAAATTAGTTTTAATCAATATGAAAACATATAGGTTTTATTTAATACTATTTTTACTATTTTTTGGAAATAAAATTCATCCACAGGACGGTATTGAAAAATATGAAATTGGTGAAATTACTGTTTCCGGTAATACATCTTTTAGCCCATTGACCATTATTACATATTCTGGCCTTGAAAAAGGGGAAAACATTTCGATCCCAGGAGAAAAATTAAGTAATGCTATAAAAAAGCTTTGGGCATCAAACTTATTTAGTTCAGTAAATGTTTACAAGAGAAATATCTCTGATAATAAAATTGACCTTGAAATTGAATTATTTGACCTGGCAGAATTGAAAGAATTAGAAATAAATGGTATTAAAAAGAGAAAAGTTGAAGAGGTTATAAAAGAAAATAAATTACAAATTGGGGTTAAAGTCACCGAAAACTTAATTACAACAACAAAAAATTACCTTGAAAATAAGTACAGGGAAAAAGGATTTTTAAAAGCGAAAGTAAATATTTTTTCTGAAGATTATACTGATTCTACAGGCAAGGCAAAAGTAAATATGAAAATTAATATTGATAAAGGCCCAAAAATTAAGATAAAAAAAATAAACATCCTGGGAAATGAAAAATTGAGCTATAGAATGATTGAAAAGTCAATGAAAAATACTAAAAGAAAAAAATTCTACAGGGTTTTTAAGAGATCAAAATATATTCCTGAAGACTTTCAGGAAGACCTTTCTAGTATTATTGAAAAATACAAGGAAAGAGGTTATCGTGACGCTAGAATAATTTCTGATTCAATATATGATGAAAATAAAAATGAAATAAATATTGAAATTTCCTTAACTGAGGGTGAAAAGTATTCATTTGGAAAAATAGAATATTTAGGTAACACAATTTACACTGATCAACAACTCAATCAAATTCTCAAGATTAAAGAAGGTGACACTTATAATGGTGTTGAGCTTGAAAAGAGAATTGCAGATAGATCAGACCCTGATGCTAACGATTTAAGTAATTTATATCAAAACAATGGATACTTATTTTCATCTGTAACACCTGTTGAAGTTAATGCTGATGGAAACGAAATAGACTTAGAAATTAGAATAAACGAAGGCAAACCAGCATATTTTAACAAAATTACCGTTGTCGGAAATAATAAAACAAATGACCACGTAATTTATAGAGAAATAAGAACTCGACCGGGTCAACTGTATAGTAAGGCTAATGTGTTTAGATCTTTAAGGGAACTAGGTCAATTAGGGTTTTTTGATCCTCAACTTATTACACCTGATTTTAAAAATATTAACCCTACTACTGGAACCGTTGATTTAGAGTATTCACTAGTTGAAACTGGTTCGAGCACCATTGAATTACAAGGGGGGTATGGTGGTGGAGGTTTTATTGGAACTCTTGGTTTTTCTTTTAATAATTTTTCTGTGAAAGATATCTTTAAAAAAGAAGCATATAAACCTGTACCAATGGGTGATGGGCAAAGATTAGCACTTAGATTGCAGGCAAGTAGATTCTACACAGTAAATAGCTTCAACTTTACTGAACCATGGCTTGGAGGTAAAAAACCTGTTCAATTTTCTGTTCAACTATCTCAAACCAAGCAATTCATGTTTAATCCCTACAGCTACACAGCTGATAAATCAAGATATTTTAATATTTCAGGGCTATCGATTGGAATTGCAAAGAGACTAACTGTACCTGATGATTATTTTACCCTTGCTCAATATATTGGATTTCAATATTACGACTTAAATGACTATAGAACCGGTCTATTTACATTTGGT
Source organism: Bacteroidetes bacterium MED-G13 (assembly GCA_002457735.1). Classification (GTDB taxonomy): domain Bacteria; phylum Bacteroidota; class Bacteroidia; order Flavobacteriales; family Flavobacteriaceae; genus MED-G13. The sequence continues at coordinate 59,823 of NTKO01000001.1, forward strand.
AATGGTTCTTCCAGTAATTTTTCTTACACAATCGCGTTGAGCAGAAATAACACATATACCGATCCAATTTATCCGACTGGCGGTTCTAACTTTAGTATTTCAGCTAAGTTGACACCTCCATATTCAGCATTTAATAATGTAGACTATAATGCATTAAAAGAGGAAAGATCAAGTATGGTTGAAATACTTTCAGAAGATCCAACGAATTCTGATGCGTCTGATAGAATAGCTGATATTGATCAGGAAAGATATAAGTGGCTCGAATTTTATAAAATAAAATTTAAAGGGGAATGGTTTACCGCACTCACAGAAAAGCTTGTCTTAAGACCATCCTTTGATTTTGGATTTCTTGGCGCATACAATAATGATAGAGGAATAATTCCTTTTGAAAGATTTTTCTTGGGTGGAGATGGAATGGGAATGTATAATCTAGATGGAAGAGAGAATGTACCGCTTAGAGGATATCCAAACTCATCACTTTCTACTCAGGATGGAGGCTCTATTTTCAATAAATATTCGTTAGAACTTCGATATCCTATCAGCTTGGGTGAGCAAGCTAAAATTTTTGCTTTATCATTCATTGAGGGAGGTGCTTCATACAATAGCTTTAGAGATTTCAACCCCTTTTTATTAAACAGATCAGCTGGCGTAGGAATTAGACTTTTTATGCCCCAATTTGGCTTATTAGGTATTGATTTTGGTCATGGTTTTGATCCTATACCTGGGCAATCAACAAAACATGGATGGGAAACACATTTTATATTTGGACAAAATTTTTAAATAAAATAAATTACAACATCAAACGTTAGAAAAATATGAGAAAAGTATTCATTTTAATTTTATGTTTTTTAACCACTAATGCCATTGTTTCTCAAAAAGGAGTAAAAATCGGATATATAGACACCGAATACATTCTTGAAAATTTATCTGAATACTCTGAAGTTTCTGAAAGACTTGAGAGCCAAGCACAAAGATGGAATTCAGAAATTCAAAAGAAAAAAAGAGAAATTTTAGGAATGAAAGAAGCATTAAATGCAGAAAGAATACTTCTAACTAAAGAGTTAACTGATGAAATGGAACAAGAAATTTTGATTGAGGAAATTGATTTAGAAGAGTTTCAACAAAAAAAATTTGGACCTAATGGAGATCTGATTATTCAAAAAACACAATTAATTCAACCAATTCAAGATCAGATTTTTAATGCTATAAGAGAAATTGCCAAATCAAAAAAATATGATTTCATTTTTGACAAATCATCAGACTTAGTAATGCTCTACTCAGATAAAAGGTATGATATAAGTGATCAAGTAATTCAGACTATTTCACGATCTAATAACAGAAAAAAATTGGATTCAAGAAAAGAAAAAAAAGAATTTGATCAGCAGAAAAGGCAAGAAATTCAAAAAAATAACGATGAAAATGCTAAATTCAATTTGAGAGACAAAAAACAAGAAAATAAAATACAAGAAAAAGATAACTCTAATAGAAAGCTCTCCGTTAAAGAATTATTAGAGCAAAGAAAACAAAAAAATAGTGCTAATAAAAAAGGAAAAGATTAGTACATTTGCCAAGACATTAATAAAATTAAAAATTATGAATTATATCAATAAAATCTTCCTAACTCTAATATTAGGTTTTGTATGCGTAAATATTTCTGCTCAATCAAATATTGCTCACATAAATACTACTGAATTAGTAGGAGCTATGCCAGAAATGAATGATGCTAAAGCTGAGCTTGAAAAACTTGCAAAAACTTATGAAACTGATATTCAAACAATGGCTTCTGAACTTCAAAGCAAGGTAAAACAATATGACTCTGAAGCTGCATCACAATCTGAGGAAGAAAATGCCAAAAGATTGCAGGAGGTTCAAGGGATGGAGCAAAGTATTAGACAATATCAAGCTCAAGCTCAACAAGAGTTACAAAAAAAAGAATTTGATCTTTTAAAGCCAATTACTGAAAAGGCTCAAGAGGCAATTAATCAAGTAGCTGCTGATCTTGGATTTGATTATGTTTTAGATTCAACTCAGGGACAAGGGTTGATCGTTGCTAGCGGTAAGGATTTAATGGAAGAAGTAAAGAAAAAACTAAATTTTTAATTTAATTGTCAATAAAATTAGAAAGCTGTCAATAGACAGCTTTTTTTTTACTCATGGATAATAGACCTATAGGTATTTTTGACTCAGGGATAGGAGGTATTTCAATCCTAAATGAACTATTCAAAGAACTAAAAAATGAACAATTTATTTATCTAGCGGACAATAAAAATTGTCCTTATGGAAATAAGTCAAAAAAAATTATTACAGAGTTAAGCATTAAGAACTGTAAAGAATTAATAAAACTAGATTGTAAAATCATCGTTATTGCTTGCAATACCTCAACAACAAATTCAATTGAATCATTAAGAAAAATTTTTAATTGTCCAATTATCGGAATTGAACCAGGCATAAAACCTGCAATTTTAGAAACAAAGACAAAAAAAATAGGCGTTTTAGCAACTAAAAAAACATTAAGTAGTGATATTTTTTGTAAAACACAGTATGCTAATAACAGAGAAAAAATTAAAATTTACGAGCAGCCTGGATTTGGTTTGGTAGAGAGTTTAGAAAAAGGCGTTAAAGTAAAATCAATAATTTTTAAGCAAAAATTACATCAATATTTATTTCCTATGATAGAAAAAAATATAGACCATCTTGTTTTAGGCTGTACACATTATAATTTTTTAAAAGATGAAATAAAGAAAATTATCGGTAATAAAATTACAATAGTTGATTCTATTATTCCCGTGGTTAATCAAACAAAAAAAATATTAAACGAATTTAACTTAAGCTCTGGAAAAACTACACATGGAAGTGTCAAGTTATTTTATAATTCTAAAAAAATTCCAAAAGATTTTATTAATGAAATATTTAAGATAGAAAGAAAAGAATTCTAAGATATTTACTTAATCCAAGGGCATTTACAGTCCATTCTATCTTTTCTACATCCTAAATCAAATCCCAAAGTTAATTGGTGGTAACCACCATTATCAAATACTACAGAATTTGATTGGTAAGAGTATGTGTAAGCAAATACAAAACTGTTAAACTTCATACCAATCAAAGGAGTAACATATTGTAGTTTTTGATTGGTCAACTGATTAGCATTATTTACATAATTTGCACCATCAAAGGATGTTCTATATGAAATTCCACCCCAAATCCTTCCAAAATTAAAATCTTTATACAATTTAAAATTTAAATCTGCAAAGGTTTCTTTAGTTGCGTCTTTATGTACAAACATTAGAGATGGTTCAAAATACCAAGAATCTGAGTTATTCGAAAACAAATAGCCAGAAGACATAATATAGGTTCTCAAATTATTGTAGCTCAAACCTTGTTCATTAAAATTAATACCATCATTTTTCAAAAGGTTTTTTATTGAAGTATGAATGTAGAAATCAAGATATTGATATGAAAAACCAAAATCAATATTGAAATTAGTGGCACTTTGCTCAACACCAGAAATGAGTGGATCAAAACCTGCTGAAAGGAAAGATGATTCATCTAACTTATATTGAATTAATCCAGCACTCAGCCCAAAGGAAAGCATATCAAGATCCAATTCACTTCTAGAAAACATAATATGATGAGCATATGTTAAGTAGCCTCCAGATTGCGAATGATACCCATTTTGATCATTGTATGCAATAGCACCTAGTGCAGATCTAGAATCTCCAAGCCTGCCATTAAAACTTATTGTCTGTAAATTAGGAGCTTTATCTGTATCAACCCATTGTTGTCTACCAGTAAATCTAATTTTTGAACAACTTGAAGCACCTGCCATTGAAGGAAATAATAAATAATAATTATCAGTCAAATAATCAGAATATATTGGTAATCCTTCTTGAGAAAAAGACCTATTGTTAAAAAAAACAATAATTAAAAAAAACAAGATTGGTATTTTATATCTCATAATTAAAATAAAACTATTATTTACAACTGATATTATCCAGCACGACCAAATATATAAATTTTAATAGACATATACTGATTAATATTTCCTTAAAGAATAATATTTATTATTTTTGCCAAAGGCTTTATAATCATGAAATACAAGGTAAAAATCGAAAAAACAGTTAACAAATTTATAAATAAATTTGAAATAAATAATTTTATAACTAATCACAAGAACTATGAATATGCTAACATTGATGAAGCAAAAAACTCAAAATTAGCACAAGAGCTTTTTTACCTTCCTTTTGTTAAAAAAGTATATATAACTCCATCATTTATTTCTATTGAAAGATTTAATATAATTGAATGGGATGTTGTTGAAGAGGAAGTGAGAGTAAAAATTGAAAATTATTTAAATAGCGGTTTAAATGCTGTTGATGTAGTAGAGAAAAATATAATAAACCCCATTTCAATATATTCTGAAAGTACGCCAAACCCAGCTGTAATGAAGTTTGTTTCGAATAAAATTTTTATTGATTGTAGTCTTGAGTTTAATAATATAGATGAAGCATCAGACATGAAATTTGCTAAGGAGTTGTTTAAATTTCCATTTGTAAAAAGTATTTACATAGATCGAAACTATGTTTCAATTACAAAATATGAAATTAGTGAATGGAGTGAAATCACAGGTGAATTAAGAAGCTTCATCATTGATTTTCTTTCAAAAAATAAACTGAAATATAGAAAGCCAAATCCGCAAAAAGTTTCTAAAAGTGATGAAGTTTCAGAGCAAATTATATCAATTCTAGATGAATATATTAAACCTGCAGTATCATCTGATGGTGGAAATATTGTATTTGATTCTTATGATCCCAAGGAAAAAATCGTTAAAGTAATTTTGCAAGGAGCCTGTAGTGGTTGTCCATCTTCAACAATTACACTAAAAAATGGAATTGAAAATATACTTAAAGAAATGATGTCAACCAAAGTTGATAAAGTTGAAGCAATAAACGGATAATTTTATTTCTTCATAAAGTTTTTTAAGTAATTTGGCTCAAAATACTCAATATCTATAAATTCATTTCTTGAAAATTTTTCAAAAGATAAACTAGCCATTTCTACCGAAGATGGTAATTCTTTTTTTAAAAAAACGGCATTTCTAGAATTCAAAAAATCTTTCAACTTGTTGTTTGCATTACCAACAAAGTAAACTGATTCAGAATCTAGATATTTTTCAAAAGATTTTGTATTTAATTCTTTAAAATTTGTAGGTTCAATTTTTTGAAAGTTATAATCGAAAACAGAATAGTAAATTTCATTTCTTCCTGCATCCAAACTTGGAATAATATATCCGGTTTTCGACTTTACTTTTTTTGCTAAAATATCCATAGTATCAAGTGCAATTAATGGAATTTTAAGAGCAAAACAAATTCCTTTTGCTGTTGCAGACCCTATTCTTAAGCCCGTGTATGAGCCAGGACCTTCGGAAATTGAAACTGCTGAAATATCATTGATTGATAAACCTGATTTCCTAAATAGCTCATTGATATAAATATGTAAAACTTCAGAGTGTGAATAGTTTTCAAAATCTTTTTCCTCTAAAGCAATTATTTCCTCATATTTAGAAATCGAAACCGAGCAATTAGTAGTTGATGTTTCAATATTTAAAATTAACGTCACGAAATTTATCTTTTACCTAGGTAGAAATCTAATACTTTTGTTTTAAATATGAAATCATATTTAGCATTAATTAATGATGACCTGGCATTTAACAATCTTAATCTAGATTGTTCCAAATCAAAAGAATTTAGGGCACCAATTATAAATCTTTCTTGTGAATTTTGAAAGGCAACTTCCTGTGATTGTAAAGATAATTGAGCAGCCTCATAAGATTTTAATGCAGCACTTGCATCAGTAAATGCTCTTTGTATTGTTGATTCTAAATTAATTTTTACTTGCTCCAAAAATAAGCTACTAGTACTTTCCTGAATTTTTGATTTTTTTACTTGAGATTTTATTTGATTTCTACTAAATATTGGTATAGAAATATTCATATTTAATGAATGTCCTTTGTTGTCATTTATTTGATCTAATAATTCATCATCATCGGTTAAGTTAGAAAAATTGGCAGAGGCATTAAAACCATAACCCATAGAAATAGAAGGCAAATATGCACTTCTGGAAATTTTTGTTCCTATTTTAGCTAATTCAATATCTTGCTCTGCTACTTTTATTTCATTTCTATTTTCCATAGCATAATTTAGAATTGGAGTTATATCATCATACATTAAATTTGCAGAGGGTGCATCTATTTCAATTAGCTCAATATCAAAACCTTCATTAGGTATTTGCAATAATTGAGACAACCCCAAGAGAGCTAGTTCATGACTATTTTGTGCAATGGTCAGGTTTTGTATATCTCTACTGTAAGTTGCTTGAGTTTCAATTAATGTTGACATAGGTTCGGAACCCTCATTAACAAGTGACTTAACTTTTTCAATTTGAATTTCAGAAAAAACAACTTGAGATTTAGCTAATTCTAAATTCTCTTTATTAAATAGAACATTTAGATACGCATTTGCCACATTAAGTGAAATATCATCTTTCAAACTTTCTAACTCATATTTATTTCTTTGGAGACTTAATTTGCTCTGATTTAATAAATTTATATTTCTAAATCCATTGAAGATATTTTGAGATAGACCAACTCCAACGGAAGTAGAATAATACTCCCTGTCTGCAAACTCACCAGCATACAACTCAATATTACCAAAACTTGCACCTCCGCTAAGATTAGAATTTATAGATGGTAAAAAATTACCTCTAGCACTAGTAATATCTTGTTGTGCAGATAATAAGTTATTTTTTGCCTGTAAAATTGAAATATTATTTTCTAGGGCATGATTGATACATCCCTCTAAAGTCCATAAATTATTTTGTGTAAATACAGGAATATTTAAAAGTAGCAGCACTACAAAAATTGTAACTTTTCTCATTTTTAATTTTTTATTCTTCTAATTCTCTTGAATTTTCGTCTTGTCTTTTTCTAACCTCTTCTTCGTCTTCTCCCTGTATGGTATTCCATACTTTAATGTTATCATTCTCACTTACCCCTTTCAAAATTTCTACATTAATTCCATCAGAAATTCCAACCTCAACATTTCGGGTAATAAATGAACCATTCTCTAACTTGATTTCAACAAAAGGTTTATCAGTAATTCTGTTAAACTGGAGTAGTGATTCGTTAATGCATAAAATATTTTCCTTTTTTCCAATTGACATTATAGCATTAGCACTGTATCCTGCCCTAACGTTAACACTCTCCGGAATATTTACATCAGCTTTTATTTTAAATTGAACTGCACCTCCCAGTTCTATTCCTTTTGGTGCAACAAATGTTAACTTAGCATCAAATTCTTCTTTTTCAAGAGCACCTAAAACCACCTTAATTTTTGAACCCTCAGAAAGTTTTGAAACTTCAGTTTCATCAACTTGACCTTCAAAAATCATTTTTGTCATATCTGCAACAGTCGCAATTGTAATTCCTGCATTGAAATTATTACTTTCAATTACCTGATCACCTTCTCTAACAGGAATTTCTAAAATAGTACCAGAAATTTGTGCTAAAACATTAGTATTTGCTGATGCTCCACCAGTCAAAGTTCCCTGTTTTATAATTTTAAAATCATTTTCAGCCTGGAGTAGGGATTCTTTAGATTGATCCATTGAAAGCTGACTATTTTCAAAATCTTGTTTTGATATTACTCCTTTTTCAAATAACTTTTTGCTTCTATCAAAAAGTTTTTTCGCATTATTAAATGATAAAGTTGCAGAGTTTATTCTACTTTTTGCACTTATCAGTGCTTGTTCATTTGGCACAACTCGAATATTAGCAATAAGATCTCCACGCACAACTATATCTCCCTCTTCAACAAAAATTCTATCAATTATACCACTAACTTGAGGCTTTAATTGTATTTCGTCTTCGGGGTTTAATTTACCCGTTGCCACAACTTCTTTTTTAATTGAAGTATAAAAAGGTTGCTCTGTCCTATAATCAATTATCGAAGCAGTATTTGAGTCATTAAAGTACTTTAATACAAACAGCAATAAGAATACCACCAAAATTATTACTATATATTTAATCGAATTTTTCATCTTTTAAAATTTAAAATTAATTATTCCTCTCTCAATGCATCGATAGGTTTAATACTAGTTGCTCTATTTGCAGGAATTAATCCAATTAGAGTTCCAAAAAAAACTAATATAATTACTGCAATAAAAACTACAAATATTGATACAGATGCATTTATTAGAATAGAGTCAGGACCATTTCCATAAGCAGAATCCATTGCAATTAATATCCATCCACCACTAATAATACCAAAAATCCCAGCTATTATTGTCAAAAAAATAGACTCAAGTACAATTTGCCTTTTAATCTCAAAAGGAGTTGCCCCAATTGCTCTTCTAATACCAATTTCTTTTGTTCTTTCTTTTACTGTAATAAGTAATATATTTCCAATTGCAAACACCCCGGCAATTAATGTAGCAATTCCAACAAACCAAGTTAAAAATTGCATTCCTTTTAAAAAACCTTCAAACCTCTCAAATAATTCTCCCAAATTAAAGCTACCAAAAGCGCGGTCATCATCTGGGTGAACATAGTTTAAGTTTTTAAGTGTAAGTTTTACATCTTTTTCAATCTGTCTTATATCAAATCCTTGTTCTCCTGTAACTGTAATCCATCCAATATTGTCACCCTGGTTATATACCTCTTGAAAAGTTGTAAAAGGTATGTGTAATTCTCCTCCAAAATCAAAGTCACCTTGCTCAAAAACTCCAACTACCTTGTAACTTATATCATTAATTTTTATAAACTCACCAATTGCTTTTTCATCTATTGCAAATAATTGTTTGTAAACATCATCTGAAATAACTGCTACTTTTTTACTGTCATTAATATCCAATTGATTAATAAATCGACCGCTAATTAGATTTTTCTTTTGAATTTCATCAAGTAAAGGGAAATCACCTGTGATTCCAAAATTATCATATTGAACACCTCTTACAACCTGAGCATCTCGAGCATTTCTTGGTAATAAAAACTTAATACCTTTAACCTGATTTTTAATTTTTTCAAGATGCGAAAGTTTCAAGCCAGGATATCTTCCTTGCTGAAAACCCTTAAAAGCTTTACTTGTAGTTTGACCCCATATAAATACACTATTGGTAGCATAGTCACCAAATTGAACACTGAACTTATTTTCTATTCCTTTAGCAGATCCTAAAAGACCAATTAATAATAAAATACCCCACCAAACACCAATCATTGTAATTATAGTTCTTAACTTATTTTTTGTTAAGCTCTCCCTTAGCTCTTGCCATGTGTCTTTGTCAAATAAGAATCTAAACATATTACTCGTCTCTTAATGCTATAATTGGCTTTACCCCTGCAGCTCTTTTAGCTGGAATATACCCAGCAATTGTACCAGAAACTATCAACGTGATTGTTGCAGCAATAACAAGATTACTACTAACCTGTGGATCAGTAATCCAATAATCCTCTAAATTAAATGCTTTTAATATTCCTCCGCCTATTAGCAGTCCAATATATCCAGAAATAGCAGTAATAAAAATCGATTCTAATATTATTAATAGTACAATTGAATTTGGAGTGGCACCTAGTGCCTTTCTGATCCCAATTTCCTTTGTTCTTTCCTTTACAATAAATATCATAATATTACTAATTCCAACAACTCCGGCTATTAATGTCCCCATTCCAATAATTAATACAAGAACTGCCAAACCACCATTAAACTGATTAATTTCTTGAGCCTCTCTTGCCCTATTTCTTGCACGAATAGCTGACTGATCATCTTTTGCAACAAATAAAATTTCTTTCATTCTATCGATAATTCTATTACCAAAAGCCATCGCTTCTTGCTCACTTAACGCAGGATTATATGTTAAATTGATTTGATCAATTTTATCATCAGCCCCATATATTTTCTGAGCTGTAGAAATAGGCATGTATATTATCCTTGCCTCGTTACTATCAGTACCTTCAGTTCTTTCTACAAAAACACCAACTACTTTAAACTTAATTTTATTGAGATCTAAGTATTTTCCAATTGGATCAATATCTCCAAATAGATCATTAGCAACTAAATTTCCAATTACGATGTTTTTGGTATTATTTACTAAATCCAAATAATTAATAAATCTTCCGTGCTTCATTTCAGATTTTTCGATGAACTGGTGATCTGGATTCACTGCTCTAACAGTATAATTGTTTCTCTCTACTCCAAAAGTTGCCGTCACGTTATTGTACACTCTTCCCGTAATAAATTCTATGTTATCATTGAACTCCTGTTTTACAGTTCTGAAAAGTTCATTATCAAACATAATTCTTCTACCAGTTTGAAATCCCTCCATCGGTTTTGAAGTCCGCCCAGAATATATAAAAATTGAATTATTAGCATCCCCAGCAAACTCATTTTCAAATGTATTTTGAAATCCATTTGCAATTCCAAATAAAATTGTAAATAACATTATTGCAAATGCAACGGTAAAACCAGATAAAAGGGTCCTCAGCTTATTTTTATTCAAACTTTGAAACACCTCTCTTAATAGGCCAAAATCTAGCATTAGTTTATCTTATTTTGTTTAATTTTTTTATCCTCGATTATGATACCATCTTTCAATCTTACAATTCTTTTACACATTAAAGAAATATCCTGTTCGTGCGTAACAATTAATATTGTTTTTCCCTCATCATTTAACTGTTGTAAAAATTTCATTATCTCTTTTGAAGTATTTGAATCTAAGGCTCCTGTTGGCTCATCTGCTAGCAATAATTTTGGTTCTGCAGCGAGGGCACGTGCAATTGCAACCCTTTGCTTTTGACCTCCTGATAGTTCATTGGGCATATGCAACGCCCAATTTTCAAGACCAACTTTTTCTAAGTGAAACATGGCTTTATTAAGCCTATCTTTTCTATTTAATCCTTGGTAATACAATGGTAAGGCTACATTTTCAAGAGAATTTTTAAAATTAATTAAGTTGAATGACTGAAAAACAAAACCTAAAAATTTGTTTCTGTAGTTTGCTGATTTCTTTTCAGTCAAATCCTTAATTTCAATACCATCTAAAAAATATTGCCCTTTATCTAATTCATCCAATATACCTATAATATTTAATAAAGTTGATTTCCCTGAGCCAGAGGAGCCCATAATGGCAACCATTTCTCCCTTATCAACTTTTAAGTTGATCCCCTTTAGGACATGAAGGCTGGTTTCACCCATATCATACGACTTATGTAAATCTTTAATATTGAGCATCAAAAATTTGTTTTTTGTTCATTGGCAAAGATGTAAAAATTATGGCTGGAATGCTGTTAATTAGTTGTTAAATGCGTGTGAGATTAATCAGAATTTCTAACACTCTTATAAACAAAAAATATTAAGATGAACACAATTAAGTATGGTATAAAAGCTAAATATGCAATACCATTATTAATTCCTTTTGCCATAGCTTCATTTTCACTACTTTCTAAAACTGCTCTACACATAGAACATTGAGAAAATGATATATCAATCATAAATAATAAAGAAAAAAAAGTAAGAATTAATTTTTTCATTTTAGGAATAGTATGGCGCAATCATTAAATAAACTATAACACCAGTTACCGCAACATATAACCAAATTGGAAAAGTTATCTTAGCAATTTTTTTGTGCCTTTCAAAATCACCAGTGATAGCTCTAACATAAGAAACCAAAACAAATGGTATCACGGTTACTGATAGAAGAATATGAGTTACTAAAATAAAATAATAAATGAATGCAAATATCCCATTTCCACCAAACTTTGTTGGATCAGTTGTAATATGATAAGCTATATACATCACTAAAAAGCAAAGAGAAAGTCCTATACAAATTTTAATCAAATTTTCATGAAGACGCCTTTTACCATTTTTTATAAAGTATACTGCCAATACAAGGCAAACCGCTGTCAATCCATTAATAGTGGCATATATTGGAGGTAAAAACATCAAAGGTTTTGCTACAGGCAAGTCCTGTAATAATATTATTGGTTCAAAATTTGGACTTCTTAAATCGAAAACTAATTTATCGGCAGTCCACTTTAAAAAAAGCAATAGTGAAACAATAACAGGTACCAAAACAGAAACCACAGCGGTAAGAATATTATATAACTTTAATCTTTGCATATTTTACTCACTTAATAATTTTAAAAGATCCTCTTTAAGAATTGAAATTTCTTCAGATTCTCCATTTTTATCTAATTTTTCAATATGATCAACAGAACCCTTGTAATAAACCTGTGGATTTCCAAATTTATCTGATCTACATCTGATGTATCCATCTTTATCAACCAAAGCGAAGTAACCAGAATGCTCAAAGCCATCTGTAAAGTCAGGACTTGTAGCAGTATATAGGTTAAAACCCTCATTTGCTAATTTATATATTTCATTTCTTTCACCAGTCATCAAGTTCCAGTTTAGATTCATTATCCCGTTTTCTATTTGATAATTTTTTAAAACCTCAACTGTGTCATATTCAGGATTGATCGAAAATGAAGCCATTCCAAATTCTGGAAAAGAGGTGAAACTGTTTTGAATATGAACAAGGTTCTTAGTCATAATTGGACAAATCGTAGTACATGTAGTGAAAAAGAACTCAATAATATAAACTTTGCCCAAATAATCTTTATTAGAAATAAATCTTCCATTTTGATTTTTAAATTTAAATTCAGGGACCTTTTTCTTTTGATCATTTAGTATGAGAAATGAAAGTGGAGTAGTATTTTTTTCAAAATTATCAACTTTTAAACTTCTGCTTTCACTTCGAACAATATCATTGCTTTCTAATCTATTTAAAATTGTTGGAACAAAAATTAAACCAAAAGCAATAATTAATATGTACCAGATTAGATTTTTATTTTTTTTCATTACTTTCTAAATTATCTAGCCTTCTGATATTTGAGTTAAAATTTCCCTTCCTTTTTTGTCGGTACTCAGTAAATAAAATTCTAATATCATCATTCATTTTTTTCTTTATTTCTGAAACAAGAATAGAATTATAGCTGTATAAGCCAATCATTTTTGAATCACTTTTTATTTGATCTTCATCTCTGTCATCTATTCTACCTCGCTGATTTTTTAATTTATCAACTATAAAAACTTGACTGGAATAATTTAAAGAATCTAAATCATTTTTTGATCTCAATGATTCAAATATATTTCTATAATTTTTCAAATCAGTATTTGCAAAAAACCAATACTTAAGCTCATCCGATTGAATTATTTTTTTTTTAACATTTTTTAATCCATATTCTGAGTTTTTTGAACTAATTGTAACTATTTGAAACTTTTTAAATCCCTTGAATTTGTCATAAACAAGCTCCTTCAGGTTTAAAACACTTGTTAATTTGTTTTCTGGATCATCACCCAAAAAATTCAATATAGTAATGTTATTTTCGAGCGTTGTTGCATTGTTATTCACAAAATTTAACGAATCGAATTCATGAATGTTTTCTTGTACAATGTCAAGTGTGTTGTAGTTATTGGTTGATGGATAAAGAAAAAGTAAAAAAATTACGGGTAATAAAAAAAGAATACCAAGAATCACCCATTTGCTGTAAAATTTATTAATCACAATAAAAATTAAAAGTCTTTTTTAATATAATTTGATGTATCATCAAATACATCAAATATGTAACCTCCTTCTTGAATTAAGATAAAAGTCAGGTATAGTATTAAAAAAACAGCAGTCCAAACAACAATTCTTCTTAAAATAGATGTTTCATCACGCATGTGCATAAAATCCCAGGTTATATAATAAGCCTTTACAATTGTCAAAATGATAAATATCCAATTAAGTAATTTTAGGTTTAAAAAATATTCGTTTAAAATAGTAGGTTTATAAATACCTAAAACCACTTCAATTAGAGTTACAATAGAAAGTAAAATTAATACTCCAACAATCTTTTGGGTATTTGATTTAAACTTAATCAGACCTCTAAATATTTCTAGTTTATGTGTGTGATCTGCCATAGTTTTATACCAAATAGAAAAATGTAAATACAAAAACCCATACTAAATCAACAAAATGCCAATATAATCCAACTTTTTCAACCATTTCATAGCTATTTCTTTTTTCGTAAGTACCAATAATTACATTGAAAAAAATTATAATGTTCAGTACAATTCCAGAAAATACATGAAATCCGTGAAATCCAGTAATGAAGAAAAAGAAATTAGCAAATAGGGGGACCCCATACTCATTCTCAATTAAATTAGCACCATTAACAACGGAAACTCCATTACTTTTTAAGATTTCTAGTGATTCTTCTCTGGTCAAAATAGTCTTATGACCCTTGTCATTTAATAACTGAGTTCTTATCAAAATATTTGGAGAAGCTTCCATCCCTGCAATAACCTCATCAATGGAAAATAAAGGTAGACTACTTTCATTTTGATACCATATTCCATTATATTCTTGTTGTTGCTCTCTCTCGTTTACAAATTCGAATGCAAAATCACTCACAGCAATTCTTTTTGATGTGTTAGCATCAAGAAATTGAAGAATATTACCTCCTTTAGTTTTAACTGCACCATAATCCCCCTTAATAAATGTAGCCCATTCCCAAGCTTGAGAACCAACAAAAATTATACCCCCAATTATTGTTAGAAACATGTAAAAAGTAACTTTTGCCTTCTTCATTTTATGACCAGCATCAACAGCTAAAACCATCGTAACAGATGACATAATAAGTACAAATGTCATGAATGCAACATATATCATTGGAAGCTCTTTGCCGTGAACAAAAGGGACATGAGTAAATACCTCATCAGCAATTGGCCATGAATCAGCAAACTTAAATCTTGCAAATCCGTAGGATACTATAAATCCAGAAAAAGTGAGTGCATCTGAAACTATAAAAAACCACATCATCATTTTCCCATAAGATGCTTTTAATGGCTTATTACCACCATCCCATAAATTATCATTTGAATTTGGAGAAACCGTAGTTTGCATGGGCTTATTTATCAGTTAGCAAAAATACTTATTTTAACCGAAGAAAACCAAAAATATAAACAAGTAAATCCATAAAATATCAACGAAATGCCAAAAAATTGATACCAATTCAAATCCTAATAAATCTTGACCATTAATTTGAACATTAAAATTTTTAATGAAGATATAAATCAAAAAAAACAATGCCACTAAAACATGAATGATATGCACAAATGCAATCAAAAAGATAAATGAGCTATTTATACTACTTGTTGGACCTGTAAAATGAAATCCTTCATTGATTATTTGACTAAAACCAATGAATTGAAGAATAATAAAAGATAAACCTAAAACAATTGTAATTATTAGAAATAAATTGCTTTTAGTTTTATTTTTAATCAAATATTTTTTGGAGAGGAATAATGACAAGCTACTAACCATTATAACAATTAAACTAAAATAGAAAGCTTTAGGGATTGGGAAATCATTAACCCAATCCACTCTATTTTTACTTACAATAAACGCACTTGTCAAACCAGCAAAAGTCATAATTAATGATCCTAAGCCAAACCACAACATCATTTTTAAAGCCTTGCTTTTCCTATCAACTGATGTACTCATAAATTTAAAATTTTATCAAAAAGAAAAGTTAATTGTACAAATGTTAAATATATCACGCTTGTTACCATTAATTTTCTTGCATTTTTATTTTTACCATCAATAAAAAGTTTATAAGATTTATATATTAAAAAAATCCCTAATAGTACAACTACAATTAACCCGGTTGGACTAAGTTTTAATTCTCCCGTAAACCCGAAAAAAGGAATAATGGAAATTATAAC
This sequence comes from Bacteroidetes bacterium MED-G13, assembly GCA_002457735.1. GTDB lineage: Bacteria > Bacteroidota > Bacteroidia > Flavobacteriales > Flavobacteriaceae > MED-G13. The sequence continues at coordinate 75,641 of NTKO01000001.1, forward strand.
AGCCCAGAAAGAGTAAAACAAGATCTGTGCCGAGGTGGAATTATCTTTTTTTCCTGTAGGCAACATTTTAAATCCAGCCTTTTGGTAATCTCTATTTTGAGACCACCCGATCGACCAAAAATGAGGAAACTGCCAAAAAAACTGCATTAGAAACAGAGTTACAGCTTCAATGCCTATAGTATTAGTAGCAGCGACCCATCCGATCATAAAAGGAAAAGCACCAGGGATAGCGCCAATAAACACAGATAATGGGCTTATTAATTTCATTGGAGTATATACAGCGGTATATAGAAATAATGAAATGGATGCTAAGATTGCTACTTTAACATTAATCAAGTACATTAAAAAAATTCCTAACAGTGAAAATATTACTGCAATAAATAATGCTAAACTTTGTGAAATTTCCTTTTTTGGTAGCGGGCGGTTTTTTGTTCTTGCCATTAACTTATCCAAGTCTTTCTCGATTATCTGATTAAAAATATTTGACGAGCCAACAATCAAAATACCACCAATCAATAGTAAAGAAAGCTGGATATAATCAATAACTTCAACTCCTAGAAAATAACTAATAAAAGATGAAAAAACCACACTTAAAGTAAGCCTAAATTTGGTAATTTCTTTAATTATATTTAATGAAATAACTTTGCTCAATTTGATTGATTTAAGCAGCAAATATAGATTATATTTAACCTAAACATATTCAAAAGAAATAAAAAAATTAATCCTGAACTTGAAAGATTATTGGTAAAGAATAAGGAACAATAACCGCTTTACCTCTTTGTTTTCCAGGCTTCATTTTTGGTAGAAGATTAATTACTCTTTGAGCTTCTTTTTCTAATCTAGGATGCGGAGCACGTGCTCTAACACCAGTTACATTTCCATACTTGTCAATTTTAAAAATAACAGATATTCTTTGTCTTCCTGAAAGACCCAAATCACCTGCAAGCTCTGTGTTAAATTTTCTCTGTACGAACTTAGCAATCTTCTCAGACATACATTTTCTTTTTTTAGCATTATTTCCTCTCTCACAACCAGGAAAAACTGGCACATTTTCGATTACTGCAAATGGGACTTCAACATCCTCTTCAACTTCTTCAATATCAAGATCTTCAATATCAATTTCTTCCTCTTGATCAGTTTCAGTAGATTCAATTACCGTTTCTTCTACTTCTTCTTCATCCTCTACAATTTCAATAACCTCAGGGGCTGGTGGAGGAGGTGGAGGAGGTGGAGGTGGTTGTACTTGTTCTGTAATCGGGACCTCTTCTTCATCCAAAGCATCCATATTTACCTTATCAAGGTCTAAGTAAGACTTATCATAAACCTTATAATTGATAGTGGAATAAGATAGAAACATCATTAATGCCATGCCTAAGGTAAAATAAATTGAACTATTTTTACCTATATCAACTTTTGGGTTTTTCTTACTATTCATCGAATAGCTAAATTAGTTAATTATTATATAATTTTATAAGTTTCATTAGGGAACTTGAAATAATTATTCTCCAATTAATTTCTTGTAATCATCGGAAGTTAAAAGATTATCAAGTTCACTTGGATTTGAAACTTTCATTTTTATCATCCATCCTTTATCATAGGGATCATTATTTACATCCTCGGGTGAAGTTTCAAGATCTTCATTTAACTCTAAAATCTCACCTTCAACTGGGAGAAATAAATCAGAAACTGTTTTTACTGCCTCAACAGTGCCAAAAACTTCATCTGCTTTCAATAATTCCCCAACGCTTTCTATTTCTACATAAACTATATCTCCAAGTTCGCGCTGTGCAAAATCTGTTATGCCAACAGTTGCAATATCTCCGTCAATGGCTATCCATTCATGATCTTTTGTATACTTTAAATTGTTTGGTGTTTTCATTAATTTATATTTTAATTTCCAAAATTATATCTCATAGTAAAGCCAGTTCTAATAGTTGTCTGAGGAAAAGCAGTTGAAATTGCATACTCAGAAAAAGAGTAATCAAAGAAGAATATTCCTGTAAGGCTTTGACTAAAAGCATAATCAGCAGAATATTTAAAATTAATAATTCTTTGACCAGCTGTTACCTGATTATTATCGATATCCAAATATCTTATAATTGTTTTATTATTCCTAATAGAAAAATCAGCTTTCATATTTAGATCACTTTTAATCAGTTGTCTTGCACCCCCTAGCCTTGATCTAATTTGTAAATCTTTAAATCTATATCCAAGTCCAAAAATATACTCATAACCCTGGATTTCAGTAAGAAGATTATTGTCAAAACTTAAAGATAACATTCTGTCTTTTCTAATTTCAGTTAATAATTTCAAGGAATTTTTCATCTCCACGTCAAATTTAATTAAGGGACTAAATTGTTCCATTAAGTTTACATTGCTAAATAGGTTCTCGTTTTTGTAATTATTTGATTGATCAAAAAGTTCCGGATTTTGTAAAGGAAATTCAATTGAAAAATCTGGTTGATTATAATCTAAATTGCTTCTAAATTGATTAATAGTGTATTTAGATGTATATCCGTGTGATATTGAAAAACGTTTGAATTTTTTTCTAAACCATTTCATTTTCATAAATCCGGTGTACTTTATATCCCAATTTGGAATTGGAATACTTCTAAATGCTCCAAGCTCGACTGAATTTGCATCTGAGCCTGAATATGCTGATAAAAATGCAGGAAGAAGAACTGATTGATTTGTCTTCCCAAATCCCAAAGGATATCCTGATAAATCTCCGTCTTCAAAATTATTAGGGTTACTTAAATCAACACCAGACCTTGCGGCCAATCTCCTAGCAATAATTAATCTATTTTGTCTAAAAGTGTCAAATGATTCTGAACCAAATTCATCACTTTTAGAAAATGCAGTTTTAATTAAGACAGTTGAGATATTAAAATTCCCAATTGTATTTTGAATTAAGGGGTTATAAATATCACTTAATCCATCATTATTTGTATCTGTAGTATTATAATTTTCCGTCATATTACTAGCATAGGTTCTGCCAGCTGTTAAATCAATTTTTAGATCATTGATTGGAACTAAATTTGCAGAAAATGCTAGATTCTTGTTAGTTGTACTGGTATACTGTTGGTTAAATTCTGGAAAAACAGTTAACCATCCATTTCTGGCAGCTAAATATCTGATATCTTTTTGGCTGCCAAAAATATATCCCCATGACGGATTTGACGATCCAAAAAAGCCAGGGGTTTCTAGATATCCTGGTAAAAAGGTACCATTATTTTCTGTGTAGTTAATCTGGATTCTTTTAAGATATGTTATTAATTTTACAAAAGATTTTAAAATTGGATTTACTTTTTTAGAGCCTGAATTATCTCTTGATTGCACTGCAAAACCTCTATCGGGTCCTCTTCTAGAGCTGTCTCCAGTAAACTTATTTAATCCTAAGTATCTGTAAAATTTATTAAAGTCAAGCAGAGTATTCAAACTATGAGTATTCGCATTAGAAATAGAATTTCCAAGGTTATAATTCTCTCCATCAATTGTAATATTACTAAATAAATCTGAACCCTTTTGCCACTGAAAATCTCCTGTGTATGAATATGTTGATCTGACAAAATCAAATGTTGGTATTTTATCTATTGGAATATTATAATTTACTTTCAGCTGCTGGGCCTGTCTGTTTGGATCACCGATATCAAAAAATTTGTCCCAGATTGTCAAATTAGGATCTTGTTCACCTAATCCTAAATTATTAGTAAAATAATTTTTAACTATGTTGTTATTACTAGCATTATAATCTATACTTAGATTGTCTGTAATTGGATAGCTAATCGCAAATTGAAAATCAAAAGTATAATTTCTTTGAAATAAATCACCAACTCCAATATTTTCTTGAGAAATGTCAATGTCTCTAAATTTTTGCTTATTAAACTGTCTTATAAAATCTGTATTAATATTTATACTGGCAGGTAAAAAATTTAAATTGAAATCTTTTAATATTTTTAAATAATTACTCGTGAAAAGGGAATCATTTTTTTTGAACGGTTCTAGTTTTGAAGAATTAAAATTAAAATTATAATTAACTCCAGCTCTGACCGACTGATCGAGCATATTTTCAATTTCATAATCTCTGTGCTTAATTTCGTTATATGAGTAATTTAAAGTCAAATTTTCAATATCAAAAAACCTTGCCTTTTTTTCACCAACCCTTTGCTTGTTAACTCCGATAAAATTTATATTTTTTCTTTTTGTATAGTCTTCTGATTGACTCTGAATTATATCTCTTTGGGCTTGATTATCAGCAAGATCTAGTACTGAATTTAATCTTATATCTCTAAATTGTTGGTCATATTCAGGGGTAATTAATTCTTCTCCTGCTGAGTAATTAAATGGTATGGTCAATCCCCATTTTTCAGGGAATAATTGTCCGATATTCATACTTGTAACTAAATCATACTGTTTTTTATCCTCCTTATCCCTCTCACTTGGGCCTTGTTCTAAATTTCCAAAACCGCTAGTACTTTGTCTTGCAGTTGCAGACAAATTCAAGAAATCTGCAAAGTTGGAATCAACAGCAAGTGTTGCTGCCCATCCTCCCTCATTATCCATTTCCGATAATCTAAGTTCATTGAACCAAACCTCTGAACATACATCCATATTGTCTTGACTAGGATTTTTAACGCCAACCATTAATGTTCTAACATTCCCAAAATTTGGATTACCTTTAATCGAAACCCTTTGATTTCCAAATTCTAAAAAAGAAAATTCAGAGACAGGTTCTTCTATAACATTATCTCCATCAAGATTATAAAAAATAGGATTATCAGAACCTAGATTTCCATTTACGATTGAAATAGATTTAATGGTTTCAAATGCGCTAATAGGAATACTTATCTCATTTAGTTCAGGCCAAATCAATTCAGGATCTAAAGAAGTTTGAGGAGATACCTGAAGTGGTATTTCAACCTGATAATAATTTTCAGTGAGATCATTACCTAATCTTAAAAAAGCAACTATGTCTCCATCATTTAATCCTTGTACTTGACCATCTTCCGCATGTAAAAACATTCTTAACCTTTTAAACTGGCGCATATCGACATTAATATTTTTATAAACTCCTCGTGAATCTTCAGGCTCCAATTCACAAACATTAATAACTAATGACTGTTCATTCTGTCTGATAATTGTATTATTATTATTAAACTGCTCGCGTTCAACTCCAGGTGGTGAAACATAGCTTTCCTCATTCTCTTGTATTCCAACAATTCCGACTGAAAAATCTGTACCATCATTATCGTTATTTATTTCCTCATCTAATGCTAATTGATATTTTCTCCAATCACTCCTGACCAAATCTAATGTTCCAAATCTAAGAATTGTATTCTGAGTAAAATTATTAAGTAGCATTCTTATAAATCTCACAGATCTAAAGTCTGAAATTCCACCTTCAGAGGAGTTAGGCTCATTGATTGGTATTCTAAACTGATACCATTTTACTATTTCAGAGCTTCCGTTTGGAAGAGTTATATTTTTTTCCTTTTGATCTACAATAAAGTTGTTGTTTAAGTTTGCCAAGGATGCAGGAGTAATATCTAATTCATATTCAAAATAACTATCAATAGTATTCATAGTATTATCTTGATTTATATCTTCAACATCAGGCTGTGTTGTAGAACCACGATTAGTATCCGTTATTGTTTCTGGAGAATTTCCCTCTAAGCCATTATATCCTCTGTATCTTTCAAAAATATTTCCTTGTGTATTTAAAAAATATGTATAATTATCATTTGATGGATCTTGTAATTCTGAAAAAGAATTAAACTTTTGTGCTTCTTCAAAATCATCATATCCGTCAAATCCAATATCCTGATTTGATCTTGCATCACCCGTGGAGGAAAATGCATAAACTAAAGATTGATTTTGAGGAACAACAGAGCCCCAAACTGTTGGTGGAAGTAGGCTAATATCCCCATCCTCTGGTAATCCATTTTCATATTGTTTTCTGCCATCTTTTAATATATCCTCTGAAATATTTCCTAGGTGAAATGTTAGTGTACCTCCAGAATTTTGATTTTCATTTAAAAATGGATCCATCAACCAAAACTCAATATATTCGACATTTGCTTGTTCAAAATCGGTTGTATTAATTAATCTTGTAATTCCTGCCCAAGCATCTTCTGGATAGTTAATTATTCCATCACTTGTCTCTGGATCCATATTATAAGGACCTCTTAAATTTGGATAATAATTTAAATCCAAAGAATTAATGACCGATGTCTGGCCTTGAACTAAATCAACTTGTGGAAATATTTCATCTATGAAAATCCTTCTCGAGTATAGATTTGATAAATCTTCATCTGTAATCTCAGCTGGCCTTTGACTACTGTAAAAAACTGGATCAATTGAATACCAATTTAGCAGCGCTCTATCATACCCATTTTGAATTCCATTATCATCTTCACCTCCCTCTGCATAGATATTGCCCAAACCTAATGGTCTACTCGATAATGACCAAGATTGAGGTGTCAATAAATTAATCCTATTTTGAGATCCTTCAAAATCATCAATGTAAGATGTTACTTCACCTCTAAATTTATTTCCTTTTGGGGCACCTGGAATTAGATATGCAATTTCGCCACGAACTGAAAGATTAGAAGGAACATCCGTTCGAATATTTGGAAGCTTGTTAACTAGTCTTGTGAAAAAAGGCATCTCTTTTGAAAATACACCATCAAAACCAAATATTGTATTATTAATTGGCTCAGTTCCAAAATTTGCCTTTTGAGTCAATGGTCTTTCATGAAGATTTAACAAAGTTCCTGAAATGATTAATTCATCATTAAACTGATGTTCAATATTAATTCCTGAAAATCTCTTTGTCTGCTGGCCAAACATTGCATTATTTTCGACACTTACATTTATAGGAATATTTGATGCTTGTAATCCAGGATCCAAAATTTGAACAGTTCCTAATTGATAATTCACAGTATAGTCAACACCTTCAACCAATGTCCGACCACCAGCTGTTACCTTTACAGACCCTCTGGGAACATTGTAAGCTCCGATTGGGATACCGGTTCCTGATGATGATTTATATTTTCCCTTAATTAAAAACTTATTTTTTTCAGACTGTTGCTCGGCAGCGGTTTTTGTCGAATTATATAATGAATGATAAACATATTTTTTTTGATTTAAATTATAATTGGTTATTATATTAGAATCTCCATCATAATTTTCACTTGTTGTTAATCTAAGTCTTTCAAATAAATAACTACCAAATGGCTCAACTTTAGTAAAAATAATTTTTCCTGTTTGTGGGATTACCGTTAGATTTTCAACAAAATCAAAAAATCCATCACCATTATACTGAGGATCATTGTTATAATTTAACCTATCTAAATTAAAAAAACTTAAAAGTGGAGTCTCATTTATCAGCGAAGATCCAGGTGTTTGATCTGGAAAAGGAGTGCCATCAATTTCTTGAATGTAATTTAATTCAGAAGTTTCTTTATAGAAAATGTTTAATTTAAAATCTTCTTTTTCGAGTTGAAAAGCACCAGTATTATAAATATTTTTCATCATTAAGTCCCACATAGGTTCATCGACGCTGGTTACCGTACTTTTCAATAATTTTAAAATTAAATTATTTGAGTTTACTTGTATATTATCATCATTTACATTATTAATAACTTGGGTTGCTTGAACTCCATCATTTGCAAACTCCCCAACTTGAAAAACTTGATCTCCAACTGTATACTGAAAAGCCACTGCAAGAATTTCATCATTTTCAAGTTTTTGAGTCAAAGAAATATATCCTAATTGTGGATGAATTGTATAATCCAAATTTTCCCTTAATTTTTTTGCATTTTCTAATTTTCCATAGTCAATTCCTTCGTTAATATTTGGTACTAATATCCCCGACTGCACGGTTGCAACATCCCTAACGGAGTTTGTCAATTGTGAATTAGCATTTCCAATAATTCTTGGATCAAAGCTATTATTTGAATTGTCAGGATAGGAACCGGGAACAGCCAGTAAGTTAACATTAGATGAAATGTTATCAGACTCTCCTAAGTCCTGTAGAGCTAATATATTTCGAGTATCATTTAACTGGTTATTTCTATTAGTAACCCAAACTTCTAGTCTAGTAATTTGAATATTTGAATTGATGAAAGGATAGTTTAATAAAGCTTCATCATATTTGTTTCGGAAATAGTGACTTAAAAAGAAATTTCTGTTTTCATCATAATTTAAAGCACGAAATTCAAATTCTTGAACTGTACCACCTCCTTGTGAAGTTACTGACCTGGATTCAGATTTTTGTTCAGAAAATATTGCTTTTATTCTAGTTTTACCAAATTTAAGTTCTGTTTTAATTCCAAATAGACTTTGAGCACCAGAAATGAGTGAATTGTTAAGAGGCATACTTACATTTCCCAATTCAATTTTTTGAATTATATCATCCTCGGATGGTTCATACTCTAGCTTCAATAAATTTTGGAAATCAAAAGTTGACTGCGTATCAAAGTTTGCATTTAGCTGAACCCTGGTGCCAACTTTTCCTAATAGGCTAAGGCCGATTCTTTGATCAAAATCAAAAGTCAAATTACTTCGGTTTCTAGGTGAAAAAGCAGGGTTATCTTGTTTTGTATACAAAATACCAAAATCAGCTTCCAAGGAACCTTGGGGAACAACTTGAATTGAATTGCCTCCAAAAATAGATTCAAATACCTGAGAATTAACATAAATTTCAGGAATTAGATTTTTTTGATCCTCATCTGTTCCATCTTTCTTGCCCTCTGCAGCATCAATTTTAGATTTATAATATTCTTTTAAATCCTCTTTGAGTTTTAGTTTTCTATATTCCTCTGGTGATAATATTATAGGGTAATTAATATTATGATCCCCTACCTTGACATTATAATAATATAAATCACTTGTACTATCATATTCATAATTATCAACAAATGACGGGGGATCAGGAACATATAATTCTCCCAAATCTGCCTCTATTTGCTGAGCAAGAAAAGTACTAAAAAATGTAGTACATAGAAATATTATTACTGTTAATGAAAAATTTTTTAAAAAAAAATACATTATCTGGATTAAATATTTTTCAAGGTTTCTTTAATAATTTCCTCAACTGAAATATCTTGATTTTCTTTGATAATGTTATCAACTAATCTTTCTGATGATTTTTTATTTATTCCAAGAACCTCTAATGCAGATAACGCTTCTTCTCTTGTAGTATTGTTGGAATTAGCATAAGTCTCATCGAGATCATAAATTTTTAAAATTTTATCCCTTAATTCAATTATTAACCTTTGAGCTGTTTTACTTCCAATTCCCTTTACAGACTGAACAATTGAAACATTGTTTGAGGATATTGCTTCTACAACTTGCTGTGGATTCAAAGAAGATAACATAGTTCTTGCAGTACTTGTACCAACACCACTAACTGATATTAGTAATCTAAATATATCTCTCTCCTTTTTGGAATAAAATCCATAAAGAGAGTGAGAGTCTTCCTTAATTTGTAGGTGTGTAAATAACTTTATATTCTCATTGTCAGGTATTTGAGAGAATGTTGTTAATGAAATATTAACCCAGTAACCAATTCCATTAACTTCTATAACAACATTAGTTGGAGATTTTTCTACCAACTTACCTTTAAGATGAGTGATCATAATCTAGTAAATTTCGCCTAGCAAATTAATATAATAAATTGAATTTATACTTTTTTAAGGAACTCAATATTTCTTTTAATTCCATCAAAACCCGTTCTTTTTAATGGAGATTTTTGAAAAACCTTATCAAATGTTTCTTTAGTCATCTCAACCCAATCAGTTTTATCCATTAATCTCAAATCATCATCAGGGTTAAACAATGGTTCATTATGTGATTTTGAAAAACGATTCCATGGGCAAACATCTTGACAAATATCACAACCAAAAATCCAATCATCAAATTTCCCCTTAAATTCATTGGGAATATTTTCTTTTAACTCAATAGTGTGGTAAGAAATACACTTACTACCATTCACCACACGTGGTTGTTCAATAGCTTGAGTAGGGCATGCATCAATACAAGCAGTACATGTTCCGCAGTGATCAAAATCTTGATAATTATATATTAATTCTAAATCTAAAATTATTTCACATAAAAAGAAATATGAACCAATTTTCTTAGAAACCAAATTTGAGTTTTTCCCTACCCAACCCAATCCACTTTTTTTGGCCCAAGCTCTTTCTAATATTGGGGCAGAATCTACAAAAACTCTTCCATATACATCACCTACCTCATCTCTAATAAATTCTAACAAACTCTTTAGTTTTTCTTTAATAACAAAATGATAATCCATTCCATACGCATATTTTGAAATTTTAAAATCACTATTATCAATTTTTGTCTGAGGATAATAATTATATGAAAGAGATATTACACTTTTAGCTCCTTCAACAAGTAAAGTTGGATCAAGCCTCTTGTCAAAATTTCTTTCCATGTATGACATCTTTCCGTGCATACCTTTCTTTAACCAATTTTCTAACCTTTCTGCTTCTTCTTCTAAAAATTCGGCTTTACTAATTCCACATGAAATAAAACCAAGTCTATTAGATTCTAACTTTATCGCATTAGTAATTCTATCTTTTTCAGTTACAGTCATAAATAATCAGAAAAGTCCTTTCTGGTGTGAATCTTTCTCCCTATTTAAATGCTTATATGCAAGGTTTGTAGCCTCCCTGCCTCGAGGTGTTCTCATAATAAATCCTTGTTGAATTAAAAAGGGTTCATATACTTCCTCAATTGTTTCTGGGTTTTCACTTACTGCTGTTGATAGTGTTGTCAATCCAACAGGACCACCAGAAAACTTATCAATTAATGTAGATAAAATTCTATTATCCATTTCATCCAAACCACTTACATCAACATTTAGAGCCTTAAGACTAGACTTAGTAATATTAATTTCAATTTTACCATCCCCCTTGATTTGCGCAAAATCTCTAACTCTTCGTAGTAATGAATTTGCAATTCTAGGAGTTCCTCTACTTCTACTCGCAATTTCAATTGCAGCTTCCATTGATATTTTAACATCCAATATCTTTGCACTTCTTTGAATGATCACAGATAATAACTTAGCCTCATAATATTTTAGCCTGCTGTTAATTCCAAAACGAGCTCTCATTGGAGCTGTCAATAAACCGGATCTTGTGGTTGCGCCAACTAATGTAAAGGGTTCAAGATTTAACTCAACAGATCTGGCGTTGGGGCCAGATTCAATCATGATATCAATTTTATAATCTTCCATCGCAGAATATAAATATTCCTCAACAATAGGACTTAACCTGTGTATTTCATCAATAAATAAAACATCTCTTTTATTTAAATTAGTGAGCAAACCAGCCAAGTCAGCTGGTTTATCCAAAACTGGTCCGGATGTCACTTTAATATCTGCGTTAAGTTCTTTGGCTAAAATATTAGCTAGCGTAGTTTTTCCCAAGCCAGGTGGTCCGTGAAAAAGCGTATGATCAAGTGCGTCGTTTCTTTCATTTGCAGCTTGAACAAAAATCTTTAAATTATCAATCACATGGTTTTGACCCTGAAACTCAGCAAATGAATTTGGCCGAAGGTTATTTTCAAATTCTTTTTCGCTGGCAGATAAATTTTCAGAACTGGGATTAAGATTATCATTCATCTTTTAAAGATTCCTTTATTATATACAATTTAATAAAATAATTCTCTTTCAGTTAATAAAAAAATTAATTGAAAAAGAGAAAAATTATTAAACTAGTACTCTTCTTCACCCTTTTTTAGAGGCATATGTTGGGGTACAAAATCATCTTTGTACCCTGGTTTACTGTAGTCATATGGCCATCTGTGGACTTGAGGAATTTTACCTTGCCAATTACCATGAATCTGTTTTTGGGAAGCAGTCCATTCCAAAGTAGTTGACTTCCACGGATTTTGTGTGGCCTTTTTTCCATAAAACATGCTGTAAATAAAATTGTATAAAAATACCAACTGAACGGATGCGCCTAGTATAGCAAACATCGTGATAATTTGATTAGTATCAGCAAGATCATCAAACAAAGGAAAATTTGTATTTGAATAATATCTTCTTGGTAAACCTGCCATTCCAATAAAATGCATTGGGAAAAAGACACCATATGCAGAAATTGCAGTGACCCAAAAATGTATATATCCTAGATTTTTATTCATCATTTTACCAAACATTAAAGGGAACCAGTGATACATACCAGCTAGCATTCCATATAATGCAGAAATACCCATCACCAAATGGAAATGAGCCACCACAAAATAAGTGTCATGAACATTTATATCTAAAGCACTGTCACCTAATATAATACCGGTTAAACCGCCAGTAATAAAAGTCGAAACAAATCCGATAGCAAATAACATAGGTGGGTTGAATTGAATATTTCCTTTCCACAAGGTCGTTATATAATTGAATGCCTTAACAGCTGATGGGATTGCTATCAAAAGGGTTGTGAAAGTAAATACCGACCCCAAAAAGGGATTCATACCAGTAATAAACATGTGATGACCCCAAACAATTGTAGATAAAAAAGCAATAGCTAAAATTGAAATAATCATTGCTTTATAGCCAAATATAGGCTTACGGGCATGAGTTGCGATAACTTCAGATGCAATTCCAAGAGCAGGTAATAAAACTATATATACCTCTGGGTGACCTAAAAACCAAAATAAATGTTCAAATAAAACAGGTGAACCACCTTGATAATGTAAGACCTCACCTTGGATAAAAATATCAGATAAAAAGAAAGAAGTACCAAAACTTCTGTCCATAATCAGAAGAAGAGCTGCAGATAATAAAACAGGAAATGAAATGACTCCGATTATTGCTGTTACAAAAAAGGCCCATATTGTTAATGGCATTCTAGTCAAAGACATTCCCTTAGTTCTTAAGTTAATAACCGTAACTATATAATTTAATGATCCTAGTAATGAAGATGCAATGAAAAATGCCATAGAAACTAACCATAGGGTCATTCCTAACCCAGAACCGGGTTGGGCTAATTCCAATGCACTAAGTGGAGGATATATTGTCCATCCAGCTGCAGCTGGCCCAGCCTCTACAAAAATAGAACTAACCATTAAAACTGTTGAAATAAAAAAGAGCCAATATGCTAGCATATTTAAAAACCCTGATGCCATATCTCTTGCTCCAAGTTGTAATGGGATAAGTAGATTACTAAATGTTCCGCTTAACCCTGCTGTTAATACAAAGAATACCATTATTGTGCCGTGCATTGTAACTAGTGCTAAATAAATATCTGCATCCATCACGCCATCAGGGGCCCATTTACCAAGAATAAAGTCAAAAATAATATTTGGTTGCTCAGGCCATGCGATTTGCATTCTCATTAATATTGACATGAGTATTCCAATAATACCCATGAAAAAAACTCCTGTAAACAAGTATTGTTTTGCAATCATCTTATGATCTTGACTGAAGATATATTTAGTTATAAATGTCTCTTTGTGGTGATGCTCGTGATGATCTTTTTCAAATTCTATATATTCTGCCATTTCTTTAATTTTGTGCGATTAATGAGTTTTTAAATAAAGTTTGATTTTTATACCAATTCTTGAACTCCTCTTCCGTTTCTACAATAATCTTCATTTGCATATTATAATGAGATTTTCCACAAATTTTATTACATAATAGCAAATAATCAAATTGATATGGATCTAATGGTTCCTCTCCACTGAATGCGAGTTCTTTATTTTTTTCTTCTCTAATATTATTTATATTTATTACTTTATCAATCATTGAAGGATTTTCCCTCATCTCTTTGGTTGTAACCGTTGGTGTGAATGAAAATTTAGTCACCATTCCAGGTACACAATTCATTTGAGCTCTAAAATGTGGCATATACGCAGAGTGAATCACATCTTGGGAGCGCATGACAAATAAAATTGGTCTGTTTACTGGTAAGTGTAGTTCAGTGGTTATTACATCGTCTTGAGCATTGGGATCATTCTCATCTAAACCTAATATATTAGCTCTATCGATGTCTATTAATCTGACATTAGATTTACCTAAAACATTATCATTACCTGCATATCTTGCTTTCCAGTTAAATTGCTGAGCATATAATTCCACTACCATAGGGTCATTGTCTTTCTGTAGGTTCATCACGTCGGACCATGTTAGCAAACCATAGGTGATAAAACCAGTTAAAACAATAGCCGGAATTATGGTCCACATTAATTCTAATTTATGATTATCAGTGTAAAACAAGGCTTTGGCGCCTTTTCGTCCCTTGTATTTAAATGAGAAAAAGTATAATAAAAATTGAGTTATGATTTGAACGATAAATATTAATAATAATGTCCAAATCATTAAAGTATCAATTTTTTCACCGTGTTCAGAGGCAGCGTTAGATATCAGTGGGAACTTACCATATTTAACTATTGAAAAAATTGTTATAGCATATATAAAAGCAAGAAATGCAAGCATCAACTTTGCTTGAGTCGTATTATCTTTGTCATTTGCGATTTGAGAATCATCAATCTTGACTCCAGAGATGGCTTTTGATAAATCAAAGATCTTGATCATCTGCCATAATGAAATGGATACGAAAATTAGAATCAATACTATAAAAACAGATATCATAAATTCTATTAAATATTAATAATGAAAATTTTCACTTTCTTTAATCATAGGGTTTCCTTTTGCTAATAATTCATGCTTTGATAACGAATAAAAAACAAACAACAAAAATAAGCCTAAAAATATTAATATAGAACTAATTTCAGCAATTCCGAAGCCATATCTGTCAACAACTGTTGCAGGCATAATCATCATGTAAACATCCATGTAATGTCCAATTAAAATCACAATACCAGCCATAACTATGAATATCGGAACTCTTTTATAATCGCTATTCATTAGCACCAAAAATGGAAAGATAAAATTTAGAGAAAACATAGTGAAAAAAGGAATTGGGTACATTTCAATCCTTGTTACAAAATAAGTAACCTCCTCAGGGATATTCGCATACCAAATTAACATAAATTGAGAAAACCACAAGTATGCCCAAAATACACTAAACCCAAACATAAATTTTGCAAGGTCATGCAGGTGGCTATCATTTACAAAATTTAGGAGGTTCTTTGATTTCAAATATATTGTGATTAATGCAATAACAGTAATCCCACTTACAGCCATACTTGCAAAAACATACCATCCGAAAAGTGTACTAAACCAGTGTGGATCCACACTCATAATCCAGTCCCAAGACATCATTGATTCAGTATAAATAAAAAATACTAAGAATCCTGCAGAAATTTGAAAATTTCTTTTAAAATTTTTGTTATCACTCGCTTTATCTTGAGCAATTGAAAACCTTCTTGTAAAATACCTATATAACGACCAGCCAGCAATATATATTAAGCCTCTAATTATAAAAGAATTTTTATTTAACCAGGCAGATTTACCCTGAATAATTTCATCGTGAGCAACTACGTCTGGATCCATCCATATAAAAATATGTTTATCCCCAAGAACTGCAATTAATAGTACAATCAATGAACCTGGAAGCAGGTAATAAGTTATTGATTCCATTATCCTAAACAAAACAGGAGACCATCCTGCTTGAGAAGCATATTGAATTGCATAAAATGCTAAAACGCCAAGAGATATCATCATAAAAAAGAATGCTGCCACGTATAGTGCTGCATAGGGTCTATTATGTATTTGGTGTAAGACATGCTCAGCATGATCTTTTTCATGGCCATGATCATTTTTTGAATGTTTAATATCATGATTTTTAGAGTTGTACTCATCAACATACTCATTGTGATGTACATCATTTTCCTCATCCATTAAAGAATCTGAATATCCGTGATGAGATTCAGAGGCAAGCATTGTTTTAACTTCATCTAAAGTAATATGAGAGACTGAGTACGAGTAAAACCATCCAAGGGATCCTGTAACAATTAAAGCAATTGAAAATATTTTTAATCTATTTGAAAAAATATACATTTTAAATTTATTTACTTAAATCCGACTTTAATTTCATTACATAATCTGTAACCAACCACCTCTCTTTTTCATTAAGTTGATTGGCATAAGATCCCATTGAATTTTTACCGTAATATATTACATGATAGGTACTACCATAAGTAATTGCTCTTCCTGGATCTGCATAACTAGGAACTCCTAGGATTTTTTCCCTTTTAACTAAAATTCCCTGCCCTGCTCCTTTTGCTCCATGACATATCCCACAATGTACAGTATACAATTCTTTCGCTTTTAAAAAATCTTCTTCAACTAACGAAAAGGGATTTGATAGTTCTTTTTTTGCCAAATCATAACCTTCATTTGTGTCTTCATACTCATACAAAGAATACCCTCTTGGTATTGTCCCTTTAACCGGAATTCTTGCAGAAAGATTATCATCATAAATAAAATTTTCAGAATAAGCCTCATAACTAAGGGGCTCATACATATTGGGCATGTATTCATAATTTGGCTCACCCATATCTCCCCAACAAGATTGCAGTAAAAGGAATATAATAAATATAAATTTATACTTCATATTAGTTTTTGGGTTTATTTATTTCAACAGCACCTGTTTGTCTTAAAAACTTTTTTAATGTTGCTTCAGCTTTATCACTAGTAATTTCAACCAGAAAATGGTCATCCGTAGTTCTTGGGTCAGGATTTTCAGCTTTTTTCATTGGCCACATTCTACTTCTTAAATAAAAAGTTATTACCATTAAATGTGCGGCGTGATAAATGGTCATTTCGAACATAATTGGGACAAATGAAGGCATATTTTCAAGAAAAGTAAAACTTGGTTTACCCCCAATATTTTGTGGCCAGTCAACTATCATGATATAATACATCATAAATGATCCGACAGCTATTCCTATGCAACCATAAAGGAAGGCTGCAATTGCAAGACGAGTCTCCTTTAAGCCCATCACTTTATCTAGACCGTGCACTGGGAAAGGGGTATAAATCTCCTCAATATAAATTTTGCTTTCTCTGATTTTCTTAACTGCAGATAGTAAAACGTCATCATCGTTATACAAGGCATAATATGTGTTTGTAGATGCCATATTAAACTTTAATTAAATTGATTTTTGAGGTTCTACTATCAGCTCCAGTACCCACTAAAGATTCGCCTGAATCTCTTAATTTTTTATATTTTTCACCTGAGCTCTTCAAAATGGTTTTTACCTCGGCCTGTGCAATAACGGGGAAAGTTCTGGCATACAATAAAAAAAGCACAAAAAAGAATCCAATTGTTCCAATGAATATACTTATATCTGCAACTGTTGGAGAAAACATTGTCCATGAGGACGGTAAATAGTCTCGATGCAACGAGGTGACAATGATTACAAACCTTTCAAACCACATTCCTATATTCACAACTATTGAAATAAAAAACGAAAACATAATACTAGTTCTTAATTTTTTAAACCACATAAATTGAGGTGAAAAGACATTACAACTCATCATTGCCCAATACGCCCAAGCATATGGTCCGGTAGCTCTATTTAGAAATGCGTATTGTTCGTACTCTACTCCTGAATACCATGCTATAAATAATTCTGTTATGTATGCGACCCCAACAATAGATCCAGTTATCATAATTACTATATTCATCAGCTCAATGTGCTGCAAAGTGATATAATGTTCCATATTACAAACCTTTCTCATAATTATTAACAGAGTTTGCACCATTGCAAAACCAGAAAAAATTGCACCAGCAACAAAATAAGGAGGAAAAATTGTCGTATGCCATCCTGGGATAACGGATGTTGCAAAATCGAACGAAACAATTGTATGAACTGAAAGAACTAATGGAGTTGCTAAACCTGCAAGAACTAGAGAAACTTCTTCAAATCTTTGCCAGTCCTTGGCTCTTCCTGACCAACCAAAACTCAAAATACTATAAATCCTTTTTTGAAATGGTTTTACGGCTCTGTCTCTAATCATAGCAAAATCAGGTAGTAACCCAGTCCACCAAAAAACTAGTGATACTGATAGATATGTTGAAATTGCAAAAACATCCCATAAAAGAGGTGAATTAAAATTTACCCATAAAGAACCAAAGCCATTTGGAATTGGAAGCATCCAATAGGCAAGCCAAGGTCTACCCATATGTATTATTGGGAAAAGACCTGCTTGTATAACGGAAAATATTGTCATTGCCTCAGCAGAGCGATTAATTGCCATTCTCCATTTTTGTCTAAAAATTAAAAGAACAGCAGAAATTAATGTTCCTGCATGACCAATACCAACCCACCAAACAAAATTAGTAATATCCCATGCCCATCCTACAGTTTTATTTAATCCCCAAACTCCAATTCCCGTAGAAACGGTGTAAATTATCCAGCCAAGACCCCATAGAAACATGGCAAGAGATATAGAAAAAACAATCCACCATTGCTTGTTAGCTCGAGTCTCAATTGGTCTTGCGATATCAACGGTCACATCATGATAGGACTTTTCTCCTGCCACAAGTGGTCTTCTTATCGGTGCTTCATAATGAGATCCCATATTTAACTCTTTTCTTTTATATTTCTAACCTTAACCTGATAAACTACATTTGGCTTAGTACCAACTGCATCTAAAAGGTGATAAGCTCTTTTATTGTTTTTAAGTTCTGCAATTTTACTTCCCTCTTCATTTATGTCTCCAAATTTTATTGCACCAGGTGTACATGCTGCTGAACAAGCTACCTTATCGTTAAATTCCCCCTCAGCAACAGGTCTCCCCTCTAGCTTTGCCTTTAAAATTACAGCCTGTGTGTTTTGTATACACATTGAACATTTTTCCATAACTCCTCTAGATCTAACAGTAACATCAGGGTTAATTACCATTCTTCCAAGGTCATTATTCATATGGTAATCAAATTCGTCATTTCCATTGTAAAGAAACCAGTTAAACCTTCTCACTTTATAAGGACAGTTGTTTGCACAATATCTTGTACCAACACATCTGTTGTATGCCATGTGGTTTTGTCCTTGTCTTCCATGACTTGACGCTGCCACAGGACAAACAGTTTCACAAGGGGCATGATTGCAATGCTGACACATAATTGGTTGAAATGCAACTTGTGGATTTTCAGAAGGATTTTCCAAAGCACCAAACGAAGTTAATGAACTTTCCAGACCACTAATATTATCTTTTTTATTGTTATCTTCTTCAAATGAATCTTCTGAAGAATAGTATCTGTCAATTCTAAGCCAATGCATATCTCGACTTTTTCTGACTTCTCTCTTGCCTACTACTGGTACGTTATTCTCTGCATGACATGCTATTACACAAGCTCCACACCCAGTACAAGCATTCAAATCAATGGATAAATTAAAGTGGTGCCCAATTGATCTATCAAACTCTTGCCACAAATCTACATCCGGTGAAGAAACGGGCGTTTCAATGTGATTTAATGAAACTACAGCTTGCTTATTCCAAGCATTTACATTTTTAGTATTAAAAACTTCTAGTGTTGTTTCTTTAATTATATCTCCTCTACCCATCAGGGTATTTTGCAACTGCATGCATGCAAACTCATGTATCTCATTAGTAGCTTCAATTTCAATATATTGAATTGGATTGTAATTTTCATAGAATTGAAATGCATTCACTCCGGTCATCATTTCTTCTTTCAAGCCCTTGCTCCTTCCATAACCATAAGAAAGCCCTAGGGTTCCCTTGGCTTGACCAGGCTGAATCATCACCGGAACTTTTATACTTTTTGAGTTTAATTTAATAACAGCATATTTTCCATTTAAACCCCCATTGGCATCATTACTTGATTGTTTGAAAAAGGTACTGGGTTTAAGTAACAGATTTAAGTCTTTTGCATCAGATTCAGAAATTGTTAAATAATTATCCCATGTTGCTCTTGTTAATGGGTCAGGGAATTCTTGCAACCAAGGGTTATTTGCCTGTTGTCCATCTCCCATCCCAGTTTTAGGGTAAAGATTTAATTCAAATTTTTTCTGATTGGTGTCTTGAATTATTTCAAAATATTTTAAAGCTTTTGTTGAAATTTTATTTTGTGATATAAAATTTCTTTTTGATATTTTTTTAGACTTTCTGTTAAATATTCCATCATGAAGTGACTGATTCCAGTTTTCATTTTCCAAAATGTTTTTTTTCCAATTTGATTTTATAAAATCATGGAATGATGACTTTGAACCAGACCAAACCAATAATAAATCTTGAAATTGTTTTGTATTAAATAATGTTTTAATAACAGGCTGAGCCAGGGAATATTCAGCAGTTTTTAATTCATAATCACACCATGACTCTAAATAATGATTACTCGCAGCTACATATTTTGAATGAGAAGCTGTTTCATCATTTTTTTGAGAAAAACATACAGATAATTCTAAATTTTTGAAGGCTTTGATGAAGCTTTCCGAATCAGCTAAGGAATATACTGGATTAATACCGGAAGTAATTACTGCACCAACCTTACCTTCATTCATTCTAACGATTAGATCGTGTAGATCTTTATTCTTTGATGATCTTGTTAAAATCATTTGTTGGGGGTTGAATGCAATACTTTTAATTTTTTCATTTATTTCAAGAGCAAGAAGCTGATACTCTTTCTGCTGGATTCCTGTGATCACAACTCCACCACTTTTAGCAGACTTTAGCTCATTAATTGTTGTATCTACTACATTTTTAAGCTTTTTACTTAATTTGAGATTAGATTCTAGTTTTACTTTATTACTTCCAAATAGGGATTTATAAATTTCGATTAGAACTAATTTCTGTTCATTAATTTTTAGAGGAACTCTGAGATCTGCATTAGCTCCAGAAAGAGTCATATTAGATTCAAACTGAATATGTCTTGACATTTTTCCATCGTCTGGTATCCTCCCTCTAGTGTATGAACAGTCAAATCCCCCCCCTTGCCAATCGCCTAAGAAATCAGCACCGATTGATATAATAATTTTAGAGTCTGAAAAATCATAATTAGCTAGTCCTCTGACAGAATATCGTGATTCAAAAGCATCCAATGCTTCTGACTCAGAAATCGAGTCATAAGTAATATGACTTACAGACTTAAATTTAGACTTAAACTTATCAATTAAACTTTGAGTTGATGGACTTGCGAAGGTTTGAGTTAATAAGACTATTTCCTTTTTTTCTTTTGACAACCTTTGCAATTCTGAAAGTGTTTCATATTCAAATGTAAACCACGAAATAGGTAAATTTTCTTTAACAGGTTGTGTCAGTCTAGTATTGTCATAAAGATCTAAAACTGAGGCATGTACTCTTGCATTTGCAGACATTGATCCATCTGCAAGAGAATTATTTTTAACCAAAATTGGTCTCCCTTCACGATTTTTAATTAAAATATTTGCAAAATCATAACCATTAGCAATTGTAGTTGCATAAAAATTAGCTATACCAGGAATAATTTCTTTTGGTTGAACCACATAAGGGATTGATTTAACTACCGGTCCCTCACATGCAGCCAGTGTTGCAGCTGCTGTGCTAAAACCAATATACTTTAAAAAATCTCTTCTGGAAGTTGAGCTATCAGTAAGATTATCCTGTTCTGATAAAAAATCGTCCACAGGTATTTCTTCAACAAATTCTTTGTTTTGTAGATCGTCAAATACATTGTTGTTTGCAGAATCAAGCTCTGCTAAGTTCTTCCAGTATTTTTTATCTCTTGACATCTATAGTTAAATATTTAATAATGACATTTACCACATTCCAAACCACCCATCTGAGCAGCGGTTAATTGTTCAACTCCGTACTTTTTTGAAAGCTCTTTGTGAATTTTATCATAATACTCATTGTCTTTGACCTTGACATTTGTTTCTCGATGGCAATTAATACACCAACCCATTGTTAAAGACGAGTGTTGATACATAATTTCCATTTCTTCAACAGGCCCATGGCAAGTTTTACACTCAATACCTGCAACAGAAACATGTTGCGCATGGTTAAAATAAGCAAAATCTGGAAGATTATGTATTCTTACCCACTTGACGGGATAAGTAATTCCTGTATACTCCTGTGCCTCATCATCCCATCCTACAGCTTTATATAACTTTTGAATTTCATTATCATAAAATTCTTTTGAATATTCCTCAGAAGTCTCACCATTGTATTCATAAATACTTTTATGACAATTCATACAAATATTTAGTGATGGAATACCTGAGTGCTTACTAACCTTTGCAGATGAATGACAATAATTACAATCGATTTTATTATCCCCAGAATGTATTTTATGTGAGTAATGAATTGGCTGTATTGGCATATATCCCTGATTTACTCCCACCTGCATTGTCCATCCATAAAATCCGTATGCACTTACCAGTAAAAATAATACTGCAGTACATAACATTAAAAACTGGTTTTCTAAATAAGCTTTCCAAATTGGTTTTCCTTTTTTCTTTTCTTCAATTTTTACCCCCTTCATTTTGGCCAAATCACGTAAGGTTTTTGTTACGACAATCAAACCAGTAGAAAGTAGTAAAAACAAGACAGAGAAAACACCTAAGATAATTTCATCTGTTAATCCACTGCTATTTGAAGGACCAGCAGCAGCGGCTACTGCAGTTGCAATAGGCTTTGGGACTACTTTTTCTTGTGCGGTATATGCTAAAATATTATCAATATCAACATTTGTCAACTGCGGATATGCAGTCATGGCTGCTTTGTTGTATTCCAAATAAATTCTATTAGCATAGTCATCACCAGACTTAATTAATGAGGAACTATTTCTAATCCACTTATATAACCAATCCCTATCAAGACCTTCATCTTCTAAAAGTCTAGCCTCTACATTTCTCAGAGCGGGTCCAGTCATTTTTTTGTCTAGCTTGTGACAAGAAGCACAATTAGAATTAAATAAGGCTTTACCAGCTACTGGGTCCCCATCTTGAGAGAAAATAGTGTTTGAGAATAATATGACAAAGATTAAAATTGAAGCGCGCAAAAAATTGTTGCTTAAAGTCTTAGAATGATTAAACAAATTTGTAAAAAAGAATCTTCTAAATATTTTTAAATTCATTCAAAAAAAACACCTGTTAAAATCTTGCACAAAAATAAGACCTATAATGTTTATTTTATTTATAAATTTAGTAATATTAATCAATAAAACGTAATTTATATCCATTCTAAATAATAGTTTTTTAATATGCTGTTTTACAACAATCAAAATTTAAATTTCAAGCTAATTTTTTTATGGTTTTTCCTACTAATTTTTAGCAAAAATTTATTTTCCCAAGACGGGAAAGTAATAATAAATATGGATACCACTCTAGTGAAATTAATTGATTTAAAAAAAGAACTAAATTCTGAAATTGAAAATTATAAGATTCAAATTTTTAGTGGCAGTAGAAGTGATGCTGAAAATACAATAAGCGAATATAAAATTTTATATAATGATTCTGCAGCAATTATTAGATATGAGGCCCCAAATTATAAAATTTGGATTGGTAATTATTACACTCTGGTTGAAGCTGAAAAAGAGATCTTAGAAGTAAGAAAAAAATATCCAAATGCATTTATCTTTAAACCAACTAAACTAATAAAGTTTGAGAATGAAAAATTAAGCAGAAATGGACGGAATTAAATTTTCTTTTTTATTGCAACATTTATAAAAGCTTCTATTTGATCCCCAATTTTCAAATCTTTGTAATCCTTTACTTGAAGCCCACAATCATATCCTTTAGAAACCTCCTTAACATCATCCTTGAATCTTTTTAAAGATGACAACAAACCAGTGTAGATAACGATTCCGTCTCTAATCAGTCTAATTTCAGAATTCCTTAAAATTTTTCCTTTTGTTACCATACACCCAGCAATAGTTCCAATTTTAGATATTTTAAATGTCTCTCGGATTTCGCAATATCCTGTTATCTCTTCTTTAAAATCAGGTGAGAGCATACCTTCCATCGCATCTTTGATATCATTGATGGCATCATATATTATTGAATAAGTTCTTATGTCAATTTGTTCTTTGTCTGCAATTTGTCTAGCATTTCCCATTGGCCTGACATTAAAACCTATTACAATAGCATCTGATGCAGAAGCTAATAAAACATCACTCTCAGTAATTGCTCCAACTGCCTTATGAATAATATTTACCTGAATTTCTTCAGTTGATAGCTTTTGAAAAGAATCAGTTAATGCCTCAACAGAGCCATCAACGTCGCCTTTTAATATTATATTAAACTCTTTGAATTCACCAATAGCAATTCTTCTTCCAATTTCGTCAAGGGTAAGTTGTTTTTGTGTCCTAACAGTTTGTTCTCTTTGAAGTTGATCCCTCTTAGTTGCAATTTGTTTCGCCTCCCTTTCATCTTTATAGACAGAAAATTTATCACCCGCTTGAGGCGCCCCGTCTAACCCCAAAATAGATACAGGAACTGATGGTCCTGCAGATTTAACTTCATTACCCCTTTCATCATGCATAGCTTTTACCTTTCCGCTATTTTTACCAGCTAAAACAAAGTCTCCGACTTTCAATGTGCCAGATTGAACTAGAACAGTAGTCACATACCCCCTTCCTTTATCAAGTAACGCCTCAATAACGGAACCACTAGCATCAATTATTGGATTTGCTTTTAACTCAAGTAGTTCAGCTTCTAACAAAACCTTTTCTAACAATTCATTTACACCATCCCCCTTTAATGCTGAGATATCCTGAGACTGAATTTTTCCACCCCAATCCTCAACTAATAAATTCATATTAGATAAACTCTCTTTAACTTTATCCGGGTTAGCATCTGGCTTATCAATTTTATTAATTGCAATTACTATTGGAACTCCAGCAGCCTGGGCATGAGAAATAGCTTCTTTAGTTTGAGGCATTATATCATCATCTGCAGCAATTACGATTACAACTAAATCAGTTACCTGCGCACCTCTTGCCCTCATTGCAGTAAATGCCTCATGACCAGGAGTGTCTAAAAAAGTAATTTTTTCTCCTTTTGGTAGTTCAACTGAGTAAGCTCCTATATGCTGAGTAATTCCACCAGATTCACCTGCAATAACATTTTCCTTTCTAATATAATCAAGCAAAGAAGTCTTACCATGATCTACATGCCCCATAACAGTGACTATTGCTGGTCTGACAATAAGATCCTCAGGGTTATGTTCTATTTCTTCAATTTCTTCTTCAATTTCAGCTGTCGTAAATTCAACCTTGTAGCCAAACTCTTCAGCCACTATGGATAAAGTTTCTGCGTCAAGTCTTTGGTTCAAAGTCACCATCATTCCTAGCGTCATACAAGCAGAAATAATTTCTGTAGTTGAAACATCCATCATTGAGGCTAACTCATTGGCTGTTACAAACTCAGTTACCTTTAAAGTTTTGCTTGCTTTTTCAATCTCAGCTAATTCCTCTTCGGATTTCAGCTTATGTTGATCTCTTTTATCTTTTCTATATTTTGCTGCTTTTCCCTTGGAAGTTTTTCCTTGAAGTTTTTCCAAGGTTTCTTTAATCTGCTGCTGAACCTCTTCTTCACTTGGCTCCTCTTTATTGATATTTTTGGGTTTATCTTTAAATTTACTTTTAGGTGATATTAATCCTTTAGGGTTACTTTCAATACCTTTAGATAAAATTCTTTTCCTTTTTCTCTTAGACTTTGGTTCTGCTTTAGACTGATCGTTTTTTTTGAATTTGTCTAAATCAATTGTCTCTCCAGTTGATTTTAACCCCGATAGCGTTTTATAATTATCTTTTTTAGATGTGATAATAGGAGGCTTATCAACTTGACTTTTCTCGTCAATTTTGGAATCATTGGTTTCAGATGATTTTTTTTCCAAATCAATTTTTCCTAATTTTTTAAACTGGACTACTTTTGATGAGGCTCTAATTACCTCAGTATCTTTTTTTAACTTTAAAGCTAAATTTTCTTGTTTTTCCCTAAATTCTTGTTTTTCCTTATTCTTAGCCTCAACAGCTTCTTGAGACGCTATTTTTTTATCAGCATCAACATGAAATTCATTACACAATAAATCATAAAGCTCTTGAGATATTTTAGTGGTAGGTCTTTTTTCAATGGTATGCCCCTTTGAGGATAAAAAGTCTGAAACTCTATCTATAGAAATATTTAATTCTCTGAGTACTTTATTTAATCTTATTATTTTTGACATCTAAAAAATCTAATCTTCAAACTCTTCTTTTAAAATTCGAAGAACATCACTAATTGTTTCCTCCTCCAAGTCAGTTCTCTTAACTAAGTCATTTACATCCTGTTCTAAAACACTTTTTGCTGTATCAAGTCCAGCTTTTGCAAGTTCCTCAATAATCCATGCTTCTATTTCATCTGAAAATTCTGTAAGTTCAACATCTTCCTCAACTCCCTCCCTAAATACATCAATTTCGTATCCTGTTAACTGACCAGCAAGTCTAATATTATGTCCACC
>NTKO01000010.1 GCA_002457735.1 Bacteroidetes bacterium MED-G13
ACTGATTTTTCATTGGAATTACTAATAGTTTCTTTTTTAAATAAATAGCTTCTGCTGGTGTTTCAAAACCTGCTCCACATATAATTCCCAATGAGCTAGCCATACTGATACTAAAAATCTTACTATTAATTGGTTCTAAAGTAAGATTTTTATGTAACACTCTCTCATTGACTTCTTTGGAAAATATGTGAAAATTAAAATTATTTAATTTTGTAAATATTTTTTTCAATTTTTTTACTGAATATGCTGGCAAATATATTGCGTAGTGATCTTTAATTTTTGGTTTTAGTCTCCTTACATTTTTACTAATTATAGGAAAAAAAATATTCTTATCGTACTCTGTAAAATGAAATCCAAACCCTTCTTTAACAGGAGCGTAAAATTTTAGTATTAATTTATGTATAAACGAAAGTTTTTTTATCATGGGTACATTTTCATTTAAAAGAGCATATTGATGACTTAAAGCAAATGCTTTTTTATTTTGTAGTTTTGCTGTCCATGCAGAAATTGGCTCAAAGTCTGTAAGTATCAAATCATAATCATCTAGCTTTAAATTCCAAATGTCAATAAATAGGCGAATAAAATTCACTTTTCTAATTGTGTGAAAAAAACTTATTCCCCCTCTTTTGCCAAAAACAAAACTTAACCCCTTAAATTTATATTTTACATTGAAATTTAGCTTCAAAGACGACTCTGTTCCACTTACTAAAACATCTACTCTAGCATGTTTTTTAAATATCGGTACAAGTTCATTTGCTCTAGTTATGTGACCATTTCCTGTTGCTTGAAGTGCATATAATATTTTCATTTTGTGAGTATATTATAATCATCTAACATTTCATTGAATATTTTATCAATGGGTTTAAAGCTTTCATCAATTTTAAAGTCACTATAATTAAATTTATATATTTCCCAATTTCCCTTATTATATTCCAGAGATGTTAAGTTCTCTACCCAGTCTCCTGAATTTAAATATTCAATATTTTTATTTTTTAATTTAAAAGTTTTGATACATGGTTCATGGATATGTCCACAAACTACCGACGTAAAACCATGATTTTCTGCAATTTCTACAATCGTATTTTCAAATTGGTTGATATATTTAACTGCTAGTTTAATATTTTTTTTGATTTTTTTTGAAAAAGAGGTTTTTTCTTTTTTGAAGAAAAAATAGATTTTATTAATTATAAAATTTAGTAATATTAGTAAATCATATCCGTAAGAACCAAGTCTAGTTAACCATTTTGAATGCTGCATGGTTATATCAAATACATCTCCATGAAAAAACCATGTTTTTTCCCCATTAAGATTCAAAATTAATTTATTTGATATTTTGAAATTTGATATTTTGAAACCTTTGAATCTTCTTAACTCTTCATCGTGATTTCCTGTGATATAATGTACAGTTACGCCATTATTTATTAATTTAAGAATTAGACGAATTAATTTGGTATGATATATATCCCAGTGCCTTTTTTTAAATTGCCACATATCAATAAAATCACCATTCATTACAAGCATTCTGGGCTTAATGCTTTTTAAATAGAAGTATAGTTCTTTTGCTTTAGAACCAATAGAACCTAGGTGTACATCAGATATTACAACAATATCAACAGATCTTTTCACTGATGTAAAGGTAAACCCTAATTATTAGTAAGGTGTTAAATGATTTTTACTTAATAGTTATAAATTTATGAGAAATGTTAATTAATTTTTAACCAATCAATCAATTTAAAGTTTTGGAATCCATCATCATTGAATCCATCTTGAACAACTAAAAATCCTTTTTTATACTTTCTAGTTGACATTGATGTAACCTCAATTCCATCTGTATCACTAGTACCGTCAATACCATTTCCATCAATTACTTTCACAAATTTTTTAAGCTTATGGTTTTTTCTGTCCAATACTGCATATCCATTACTTCCTTGAACAGAAATAATAATGCTTCCATTTTCCTCATCAGACTTGTATAATGCTAAACCTTCAAAATCATTTTTAAAAATTTTATTTACCCCAAAAATTAAACGTCTATTTTCGGCAATATTTGGATCTGCATTTATTTGCCATAAACCTTTATTTTCTTCAGCTATATAAATTTTTCCATAGTATTCATCAGCAACTAATCCTTCAATTAATGTTCTGAATTTTATGGTTCTAATTTTTTTGATGGATATTGAATTTTGAGAATCATCAACAATCCATTGTTCAACATTACCAGATTCTTTATCACTTACAAAAATATAATTTGAATTGTCTCCTTGATAAAAGGTAATTCCATAGACATCTTTCAAAGAAGATTTATTATTTGAATTGAGAATTATTTCTAGTGAGTTGTCTTTTGGATTAAGTTTATATAACTCAATTGAATTAGTGGATCTATTTGATCCACAAATGAGAGGAAAAACATCGCCTTTGAAAGAAAATTTGTTGATTATATCAACATTATTTACTCTGCCAAAGGGATAGTGATTTATTATTTGACCATCAAGATTATAAACAACCAAACCATACTTCTTGTCTGTACCAATTATTACAGAACTTTCTGGAGAATCTATATTTTCATAAATACAAATATCATCAGCAGCATCATCATTACTAATAACAGGGGATGTTTCTAAATCAGCAACTACTTCTTTAACAACAAAAGAGCCAACAAAATTTGTTGGCTCTTGTGCGTACAATAAAGTATTGCTGATAATTAAAATTATGAGCGATACATTTTTATTCATGGTTTAGAAATCATATTTTAACCCAACATTCCAGTTGTAGCTATAATATTCAAGCTGCATTGTTCTTTCTTTTACACCCTGATAATATCTAAGCGGCTGATTTGTTAAATTTTTTGCTTCAGCAAATATACTAAGTTTATCAGAAAGTCTATACGTAGCATTTAAATCAACAAAAAGTTGTTCGTCATAGTATCGATCTTCCCATGAATCACCTCCAATTTCATCTAAAGCCTCACCAGCATAATTCATAGAAGCTCTCACAAAAAACTTCTTACTTTCATAAGCTAAAGATGCGTTATACATATTTTCAATTGCACCAGCAAGTGGAACATCATCTCTACCCTCAATTCCATCAGTATTTGAGTCTGTAAAAGTATAATTAGCCATTAAAGTAAAGTTATCAAGTAATCTAGTTTGTAATCCAAATTCAAAACCGGTTACACTAGCTTTTGATCCATTTCTTACTTGTTCATATTCATAATCAGGAGTACCATTATAAACATAATTTTCTGTTGTAAATGTGTACAACCAATTATCAATATTTTTATAAAATGCTCCAAAAGAAATTAACGCTGTTCCACCAAAATAGTAATCAAGCATTAGGTCAAGGTTGTTTGAAAGAGATGCTTCTAAATCAGGGTTACCTACCGCAATCTCTTCATCACTAGAAACAACTGCTTGATAAGGGACCAAGTCATAATAATTTGGTCTCGCAATACTATTACTATAACCTAAATTAGCAACGAATTTATCACTGAATTCATGTTGCACGTTTAAGCTAGGAAGAATATTTGAATATGAGTTTGATCCAGAAATACTTTCGATATCATCAACTGAATCATAATCACCATCCTCATCATAAACTCTTCCTGTATAGTCTATGTCTGTGTGCTCAAACCTAGCACCTACAACAACAGTTGTCTTGTCTCCTAATTTGTCAGTAACCATTGCGTATGCTGCAGCAACTTTTTCATCAGCACTGTAAATCTCCCCAGCAAATTCCTCAAATAATATTTCACTTCCATCACCAGAATAAAAGTTTTGGGCTCCTAGCCATTCTGCAGTTGCAAAATTTCCTAACATATATTGATCACCTGGTTCATACCCATCGATTGAAGCATTAAAGTAATCAGCATCAGCCATGGTATCAAATGGGAAACCATCTTCAAAACCTTCCCAGAAATCATTTCTCATTTTTTCTTTTACCTTATACTTAGCACCAAACTTTAATTTGTCATCTCCATCATTGTAAGGTAACTCAAAGTTTATTTTAGCACTTGAATTTTCTTCCTCAGTGTATTTTTGTGCTTGCTCAAAATGTCTGAATCCATATTCAGCAGGATCATTCCAGCTATCTCCTTCAAAATTAAATACAGGATATTCAGGATCAGATAAGTCAATAGAACTTAAATCAGCACTACTATTTTGAAACCTTACATATCTTTCATTTGGTCTTTCTTCACTAGCCTTTGAAGTACCAACTTTCCAATCCATAGTTACTTTTCCAAACAGGTGCTCACCACCAAATGAAATTTTCCTTACTCTTTGGTCTTCTAGTCTTCTGTTGTCATTGATATCATCACCAATACCACCTTTTGTTTGTTTTCTAACTCTCACACCTTCAGATGGATCAGCTTCCCAATCATCGATATTACCGATTCTTAGTCTAAATCTATTTTCCCAATCATCCCTGTGATTATAAATTGTTTTTACAAATAAAGAATTATTGTCATCGATTTCATAGTCAAGGTTTAATCCAATACTTCTTCTTGTCCTTTTAACATCATATCTTCTAATATCATGCTCACCAATCGCCCCATCTTCCGCCCAATCTTCTGGATCATTCCACTCAAATTCAATATTATCAGATCCATAATTTCTTGTTTGTAAAGTTGAGCTTAAAGAATAGCTTAACTTATCATTTATTTTATCTGCTACAACTAATGCGATATTTGCATTGGATCCATCAGATCTTATGGGTTCTGCACCGGCAGAAAGGGTAGCCGAAGCTCTAAAACCACTAGGATTGGATCTTGTAACAAGATTAACTGATCCTCCAATTGCATCAGCTTCCATATCAGGAGTCATGGATTTATTAACTTCTATTGTTTGAATCATCGCAGAGGGAATTAAGTCAAGTTGAACATTTCTATTATCCCCTTCCGCAGAAGGAATTCTATCTCCATTAAGAGTGACAGAGTTCAATCCTGAAGCAAAACCTCTTATCACGATATTTCTTGCTTCTCCTTGATCTCCTTGCATGGAAACCCCAGCAACTCTTTTCAATACATCACCAACATTATCATCAGGATATTTTCCAACTTGATCAGATGAAATAACGTTCGTAACATTTAAATCAGATTTTTGTTGGTTCAATGCCTTAACAATTCCACTAGAATAGCCGGAGACAACAATTTCAGCAAGTTCCGTAGCAGATGGCTCAAGAGTAAAATCTTGGGTAGTAGTTGCATTTTCTGCAATTTCTACAGAGGCAGTGACTCCTTCAAAACCGATATAGGAAACACTAATTTCGGAATTTCCAGATTCTAGATCGATGAATCTGTAAAAACCATTAAAATCTGAAACAGTTCCCTTGTCATTGTCAACAATTATTGTTGCACCCGGTAAAGGAAAACCATTAGAATCAAGAACTCTTCCCTTCAAATTGGATTGGGAAAAAGTAAAACTTACACAAAATAGTGCAAATAATAAGAAGTAAAATTTTTTCATGTTTTGTAATTTAATTTTATGAAATCAAAATAAAAACAATATTATGAATGAAATGTTAACTGAATGTTATTAATAATTTATATTAATAACTTTAGAATTTTACGGAATATCCAATTGAAATCTCTGTTCCAATTTCTCTGTAGGAAAATATCTGATCACTAATTCCAAAGGATTCGTACACACTTTCCTTTTTATTATTTAGGAGGTTTTTAGCTTTTACAGAAATCGAGGATTTACCATTTTTGTCTAGAAATTTTTTGAGAGTAAAATTTAAGCTATGAAATGGAGAAGTATACACATCAGGAACATAACCAGTTCCAACAACTTCTAATGTAGGTCCTTGTACATTATAGTAAAATCCATATTGAAACCCAGTACTTTCATTTAAGTATTCTAGGTTTGAATTTATCAAATAGGGGGATTGCCCTTGTAAATCTCTTTTGTTCGAAATACTTTCTCCAACTCTTGCAGAGTTAGATCTTAATAAAAATTCATCATCTGACATTTCTAGAGAAGAGCTAATGTAAGAAGCATTCAATGCAAACCTCCATTTTCTAATGTCATCTGAAATAAAATTTATTGGTTTTCTAATTTCAAATTCTGCTCCAAAAACTTCTGCTGAACCAAGATTTTTAGAGGTGAGTTGTTGAGGTGCTTGAGCAAAAAATGTTAATTCAATAGGGTCTTTAAAACTTTTATAAAACCCACTGATAGCTACAATATCACCCTTATTTCCAAATATCTCATATCTTATATCAGCATTGTTAATATATGAAGGTTTTAGATCTATATTTCCAATATAAAGCCTATCAGTAATAGCATCATAAATTTGAGCCTTTGAGGCTTCTTTAAATGATGGTCTTGCTGTAGTTAATGAGTAGGAAGTTCTAAAATTTGAATTTTCATTGATTTTATAAATCAAGTTTAAGGATGGATAGAAATCTAGTTTAGAAATAATTTTTGAATTATTAAAAACAGCGGTTCCGCTTTGGTTTTGTCCAGTGTAGTAAGATTCAAATTGTTCTGCCCTAATTCCTATAATTGTTTTAAAACTTTTAAACAAGTCGAATTCGTTTGCTAAATAAGCGGCAAAAATTGTTTGTTCTCCTTCATAAGAGTTGGAGGGTTGATATATATTGTTAGAATCTAAGAATGTTCCTTGACCTGAATCAACTGTCCAAATATTTTGCGCTGCTAAAATATTATTTGCATTACCATCAACCACATTATTAGGATTGGCTTTAAAGAAATAGGAGTCAACTTCAAAATCTCTATTCTTAATTGTAGCACTCAATCCAAATTTTAGTTTTGCAGGATTTTCTTTAATTGTATATTTTTTTAAAACATTCAATTGATTGGAAAAGTTAATTTCCTTTAACTCTCTCCAAGTTCTTGTAGGGTATCCAAATGAGCTTGGTTGAATTGAATAATTTCCTTCATCATTTATGTATAATGCTGTATTTTTATGATCCTTATCAAACACATTAGATAAAGAAGGAGAAACTTTCCACTCTAATTTCCAATCATTTTCAAAACTATGTGTTCCATTCAGTAGAAAATTAGTTACGGACCTTTGCGTATATAAAACGACATCCTTTGTAGCTTGTTCGATTCCACCACCGCCTGTTCCTTGAGAAGCTTGTTGATTGAAAAAAGCTCCAGTATTTTCTCCATTTTGTATATGAAGCATATTAAATTTATATTTTGACCTTTCTCTTTTATACACTAGCCCAGCTAATGCATTCAGTATGACGTTATTAGATCCCTGATCTCCTACGCTAAGTCTATCAGTAACTAAATTTAAAACACTGTTATCATTGGAATCTTTTTTTAATCTGTTATCAATTCTATTTTTATAAAATGAAGTTTCATTCTTATATGACATTGAGACTTGAAAACCTAGTTTATCATCATTCAAATCAAATTGATTACCAGCAGTAAACCCAAAGCTAAAGTCATTCATGCTTGTCTTGTTTTTTGCTTTTAATATTGGATCAAATGAGTTTGTGAGCTGGGTAAGGAGGGGGTCATTTGCAAAAGTACCAGGAATTTGTTGGTATCTATCAATTGGGATATCCCTTGCCCCATTATCAAAACCAAGAAAATCTGTTGATTTTGCTTCGCCAATTAAAAAAGCATTATTGAAATGCATTTTTGAATTATATGCACTTCCGATTGAAATTGACAATTCTCTTTTAGTTGGAAAGTCTTTTGTAACTATGTCAATTACACCGCCCGTAAAATCAGCTGGATACTCAGCCGCTGCACTTTTTATTACAATAATATTTTCAAGAATATTCGTTGGAAATATATCCATTTGTATTGTGTTTCTGTCTGGGTCCAGACCAGGAATATCAACCCCATTTAAAATGGATTTTGTATATCTATCTCCAAGACCTCGTACATATACATATTTACCACCCTGTACAGAAACACCAGGGACAGCTTTGACTGCACCAGCAATATTACTTGCCCCAGCCTTTTTGATTCCTTGTGATGAAATACCATCTAGCATTACCGTTGATTTTTTTTGAATATCAAGTACAGCAGATTCTGTATTTTTTCTGACGGTAGTTGAAATAACAACCTCATCTAACATATTTGTCAATAAAGTGACATTTACTATTTCATCACTTTCCTCAGAGATAGTGACATCCGTAATTTCTATGGTTGAATATCCTACAAAAGAAAAAATTAGTGTGTAAGAGCCAGGATCCAAGCTTAGCTCATATTTTCCGTCAAAGTCTGAAGTGGTGCCAATACTCGAATCTTTTACAATCACATTCGCAAAGGCCATTGGTTCATCATATTCACCATCCATAATCAAACCAGAAACCTTTCCTTGCGAGATGCTTAGGGATGTAAAAAGTAAAAAAAACAATAAACCAAAATATTTCATAATAAATTTCTTAAAAAAAAATGCCTGTGTAAATTAATACACAGGCACAAAAATAAATTTGTTTTCTTAAACAAATGTTAACAAATCATTACCATCCAAGTGCAGCAGCAGCATTTGCATAAGTCCATGCAAGAGCTGACGTATCACAACCGACTGTTTGTGAAGCTTGAGCTACATCAGATGCTGTTGAACCAAATCCCTCAACAACTACGTTATCTGCTTTATTGTTGAAGATATCTGCAAGTGAATCACCATCAGGAACGTCTATTTGGATAGCACCAAAAGTTAAGATTCCCTCATTATAATTAGTTGCTACTCCATCGTTATCTAGCTCAATATCTTTTCCTACTTGAAAACCCCATGCAGCAAGATTATTTGTTGCACCTTGAGCATTTGATCTGTAGTCAGCATATTCACCATTTTCAGTTACTGAATTTCCAACAAGTGTAATGTTATTTAATACAAATTGATCCTCAAAAGAACCTTCTGGTCCATCAATTTCCATTCCGTGGTCAGAATTAGCTCCAGCAAGTACAATTGCGTTGCTTACAGTACCAGAGTATGCTTGATCAATATCAATTAAATCATCACCACAAGCCCAAACAAGAGCATTGGTAACATTAACTGTACCTCCGAAGAATTCGATTCCATCATCAGAATTTGCAACTACCTCAATATTTTCAATTACAGTACCGTTTCCAACTCCTCCAAGGGTAATTCCATTGATTTCATTATTCTCTCCAATTACAGCTCCTCCGTGTCTTACAGAAACATATGTAATTACACCAGAATTGTCAGATGCATCATTACCTCCATAAAGACCAAAAGTATCATCTGCAGGTATACCCTCAATCTGAGCTTCAACAACATCTCCTTCAAAAGAACATGGAGCATTTCCTAGAACCAATAACCCACCCCAAAGTCCTTGAGTGTCTGGACTTGATGGATCTAAGTTGCCATCTAAATTATCAGCTATAGAAGTCATAATAATGGGGGCGTCTGCCGTTCCATTTGCAAAAATTTGACCGTCTCTAGCTACAACAAGAGCAGATGCAAGAGAACCAGCACCAGCACTACCTTTGATCACAGTACCGGCTTCAATTGTTAATGTAGCACCAG
This sequence comes from Bacteroidetes bacterium MED-G13, assembly GCA_002457735.1. Lineage (GTDB taxonomy): Bacteria > Bacteroidota > Bacteroidia > Flavobacteriales > Flavobacteriaceae > MED-G13. The sequence goes on from NTKO01000010.1 coordinate 9,481, forward strand.
CATCAACTACCACCTTTTGATTTAAAATATAAGTGTTGTTAGATGTCCAAGTATTAGCACCTGATAACATTCCAGTTACGTTAATAGTTTCTGAAACAGGATCAGGATCGACAGGCACAGGTGCAGGTGCAGGATCGTCATCATCACTACATGCATTAAAGGCAAATAGTGCGAAAGTTAATAATAATAGTTTTTTCATTATATAGTTTTTAAATTTATGCTACAAAGAAATAATTATTACTTTATTTTTATTTCAACCGAGCTTTAATATATTGTTACCTTACAGTTAAGAAAATAAACTAAATGTTAATCAATTATTTACTTACAAATATTTTACTTAATATTTAGATAACCTTAAACTCGTTAATTAAAAAAAAATTAAAGTAAGTTTATGTAATTAACTCAAATCCAATGGAGTATATAATAATTACAATAGTTGCTTTTTTAGCGGCACTATTAACATTTTTTTCAGGATTTGGATTGGGTACAATTCTCACGCCAGTGATGCTTATTTTTTTTCCCCCTGAAATAGCAATATCACTTACCGGAATTGTTCATTTTTGTAATAATATTTTTAAGCTTAAAATTATAGGTGGTCGATTCAACAAAGAAGTTTTAATCAAATTTGGAATCCCTGCCGTTTTATTTGCTTTTGCTGGATCTTATGCTTTATTCTTTATAAGCAATGATACACTTTTTACACACCATTTATTTGTCAAGAAAACAGATGTTTCTTACTTACAATTTATCATTGCAATAATCCTAATATTTTTTGCACTTATTGACTTCATCCCATTTTTTAAAAAGCTAAAATTTAATAAATCAATACTGCCAATTGGTGGAATATTGAGTGGTTTTTTTGGAGGTTTAACTGGAAATCAGGGAGCACTCAGAAGTGCTTTTTTGATAAAGATGAATTTGGAAAAATCAGTATTTATAGCAACCACTGTTGTTATTTCTTTCTTTGTTGATTTAACAAGAATCAGTGTTTACATTTCTAAGATTAAAGATTTTGAAATTTCAAATTATTTAATCCTGGGGCTAGCAGCAGTTCTCTCAGCGATTGCAGGATCATTCATAGGTTTTAAATCTCTTAAAAAAATCACTCTAAATTTTATCAGAAATTTAGTTGCAATTATGATTTTATTAATTGCTTTTTTACTATTATTGGGAATATTATAATCTTCTATGGAGTGGGAAAAATTATTATCTCTCAAGAGATTTGGTGATACTTTTAAAAGAAAAAGAATAGATCAAGATGAAACTAGACTCGGGTTTGAAGTTGACTATGATCGTATTATCTTCTCATCCGAATTTAGAAGCCTTCAAGACAAAACTCAAGTTGTCCCATTTTCACAAGGAGATTTTGTACACACTAGATTAACCCATAGTTTAGAAACTAGTGTTGTAGGGAGATCTTTAGGAAGAAGCGTCGGAGTAGAGATTTTAAAAAAATACCCCTATTTAAAAGATGAATTTGGATATCAGTCAAATGATTTTGGTGCTATCGTGGCTTCTGCATCTTTAGCGCATGATATTGGTAATCCACCCTTTGGCCATTCGGGTGAAAAATCAATTGGTCAATATTTTATTTCTGGTCCTGGCAATCAATTTCAGAAAATTTTGAATGAAAAGGAATTCAAAGATCTTTGTGATTTTGAAGGTAATGCTAACGGGTTTAAAATTTTAACCCAGTCCAGGCCTGGAAGGGAAGGTGGGATAAGATTAAGCTATGCAACACTTGGTACTTTTGTTAAGTATCCAAAAGAATCGCTTCCCGTTAAACCAACTTCCAATGTTGCAGATAAAAAATATGGGTTTTTTCAAAATGAAAAAGAAACATTCATTGATATTGCAAACGAACTTGGATTAAAAAATAAAAATGGAGGGTATAATAGACACCCTTTAACTTTTTTGGTGGAAGCAGCAGATGATATCTGTTACACTATTATTGATTTTGAGGATGGTATTAATTTAGGATTAATTCAAGAGGACTATGCCTTGGAATATTTAATCAATCTCGTACGAGATTCAATTAACACGGAAAAATATAATTCTTTAAATAATACAATTGATAGGGTCAGTTACTTAAGAGCCCTTTCTATCAATACATTGATAAATGAAGCGGTTCATATATTTTTAGAAAATGAAGAAGATATATTAAAAGGTAATTTTGAGGTATCCTTACTAAAAAAAAGTAAGTTCCAACCGCAGATTGCTGATATAATTAAGATAAGTATTGAGAAAATTTATCAATCAAAAGAAGTTATTGAAAAGGAAGTAGCGGGATATAATATTATCAATAAGTTATTGGACACTTTTATCACTTCAGTCAATAGGTATCATGAAGGATCTCAAACAAGTTATGATGATCTGATTATGAAGTTGCTCCCATCAACAACTAATCTGAGTCATGATAATCTTTATTCCAGACTGTTAGAGATTTGTCATTTTGTAGCTTCTTTGTCTGACAGAAAAGCATTAAATATTTATAATAAAATTACCGGAGTAGAATATCAATAAGAAATATGAAAATCGAATTTGACGATAATTATTTTATGAGTAAAGCTATCGACGAAGCTAAAATTGCTTTGTCTAAAGGGGAGGTTCCAATCGGGGCTGTGATTGTGGCTGAAAATAAAATAATTGCAAGAGCACACAATATGGTTGAGGCTCTCACAGATGTTACCGCACACGCAGAAATACTAGCAATAACATCTGCATCAAATTATATTGGTGGAAAATATTTAGAAAACTGCTCCATTTATGTTACTCTAGAACCTTGTCAAATGTGTGCTGGAGCATTGTATTGGAGTAGAATTTCAAAAATCTTTTTCGGTGCAGCAGATCCCAAACGTGGCTTTAAAATTCTTGGTACTAAAGTTCACCCAAAAACTAAAGTTGAAGGTGGAATTCTTCAAAAAGAATGCAAGGATTTATTAGATAAATTTTTTATATCAAGAAGAAATATGAATTAGAGATCGTTGTTCTCTTTAAATTTTTTCAGATTCTCATTGTTTAAATAGTAATCTTCAATTTTTTTATCTTTCCATCTATAGTAGGAGAAAAGGGGAAAAACAATAAAAAATAAAATAATGGTTCCAAAGCCAATTAACTTTTGAGAAAATACTGACTCAAAAAATAAGCCGTATGAGATCAAAAGGATTGAAATAACGAAAAGAATAAAAATGATTTTTTTCAATTTACTTTTTAGTAGATTTTAATTGTAATTCTTTCATTTGTTCATCAGAAATTGTGGAGGGGGAGTCTATCATAATATCTCTTCCAGAATTATTTTTTGGGAAAGCAATAAAATCTCGAATAATTTCCTGACCTCCCATTAATGCAACAATTCTATCTAAACCAAATGCGATACCTCCGTGTGGTGGAGCTCCATACTCAAAAGCATTCATCAAAAATCCAAACTGCTTTTCAGCTTCTTCTTTTGAAAAACCTAAACAATCAAACATTTTTTGTTGGATTTTTTTATCATGAATTCTTATTGAACCACCTCCGATTTCATTTCCGTTTAAAACCAAATCATATGCATCTGCTCTGACTGCAGAGGGATCAGAATCTATCAATTCAATATGCTCACTTTTAGGAGACGTAAATGGGTGATGCATCGCATGATATGAATTGCTTTCTTCATCCCATTCAAGTAAAGGAAAATCAACTACCCATAGTGGAGTAAATTGTTCTGGATCTTTTAAGTTTAAATTATCCGCAACATGAACTCTCAAGGAACCAAGTTGCTTCCTTACATTTTCTGAATCACCACAAAGAATAAATAAAATATCTCCTGCTTTCGCATCAGAGATATTAGCCCATTGCTTCAAATCAGACTCATCGTAAAACTTATCTACTGAAGATTTATAAGATCCGTCATCTAATACTCTCATATAAACCAATCCGGTGGCTCCAATTTGGGGTCTTTTCACCCAATCTGTGTATTTATCTAAATCTTTTCTGCTAAAACTATTCCCACTTTTTACAACAAAACCAACAACTAATTCAGCGCTATTAAAAATATTGAAATCTTTATGTTGAGTAACATCATTCAATTCCACAAATTTCATTTCATATCTTAAATCAGGTTTATCAGTACCATAATTTTTAACGGCTTCGTCATAGCTCATTCTTGGAAATTTGTCAAGATTAATATTTTTTATGGATGAAAATAGATGTTTAATTAATCCCTCAAAACTATTTAAGACATCATCTTGTTTTACGAACGACATTTCGCAATCAATTTGAGTAAACTCAGGTTGCCTATCAGCTCTAAGATCTTCATCTCTAAAGCATTTGACAATTTGAAAATATTTATCTAGACCTGCAACCATTAATAATTGTTTAAATGTCTGTGGAGATTGTGGTAGTGCATAAAACTCTCCACCATTCATTCTCGATGGAACAACAAAATCTCTAGCGCCTTCTGGGGTTGATTTAATTAAATAAGGCGTTTCAATTTCTAAAAACATTTTATCTGAAAGATATTTTCTTACCTCTTGGCTGATCTTGTGTCTTAAGATTAAATTGTTTTTTAATGTGGGTCTTCTAATATCTAAATACCTGTATTTCATTCTTAATTCTTCTCCACCGTCTGTTTGATCTTCAATAGTAAATGGAGGAGTTTTAGAAGAATTTAAAATGACAAGCTCAGACACTAATACTTCAATTTCACCAGTCTTAATTTTGGGGTTTTTAGAGCTTCTCTCAATGACTGATCCCTTAACGTGAATCACATATTCTCTACCAATTGTTTTCCCTAAATTAAATATTTCATTGCTAGACCTTTCTTTATCTAAAATAAGTTGTGTAATTCCATACCTATCGCGAAGGTCAATCCAAATAAAAAATCCTTTATCTCTAACTTTTTGAACCCATCCACTTAAGCTAACCTCCTGTTCTAGGTTGGAAATTCTTAATTCACCACAATTGTGAGATCTGTACATATGAAATTATATTGAAACAAATTTAGTAAGATAATCCTATAATTTAATTGGATATTTATTTTTTTGATTTTTATTTTTAAAATTTTTGCTTCCATTATTAGATAAGCACTATTTTTGTAATGTGTTACAAATCCAACAATATAGAGAAGAATTCGAAAAGTATTTAAATGCTTATACTCCTCCGAGAACACCTCATAATTTATACAACCCTGTTAGCTATTTTTTATCTCTAGAAGGGAAGAGAATTCGTCCGATATTAACTCTGCTAAGTTGTGATTTATTTAATGGAAATTATAAAGAATCTCTTGATGCTGCTTTAGCAGTAGAAGTATTTCATAACTTTTCTTTAGTCCATGACGACATTATGGATGAAGCACCACTAAGAAGAGGGAATCAGACTGTTCATCAAAAATGGGATCTAAGTACAGCTATACTCTCTGGAGATGTGATGCTAATTTTAGCTTACCAATTATTTGAAAATTATAAGGAAAACATTTTTGTTGCTCTTGCAAAGCTATTTAGTAAAACTGCAGTTGAGGTTTGCGAGGGCCAACAGTTGGATATTGATTTTTCTAAATTAAATAATATTAATTCTGCTAAATATTTAAATATGGTAGAATTAAAGACTGCTGTATTAATTGGAGCATCTATGAAAATGGGAGCAATAGTTGCAAAAGCTAATAATAATGAGCAGGAAAATATTTATGAGTTTGGTAAAAATCTAGGGATTGCATTTCAAATTCAAGATGATTTTCTGGATACATTTGGAGATGAGAAAAAGTTTGGAAAAGTCATTGGTGGAGATATCATTGAAAACAAGAAAACACTACTGTATGTTAAGTCAATGGAAATTTTCACTGAAAAGGACAAAATAGAATTAACAAAATTGTATTCGTCTTCACATTTGGATGAAAGTAAGAAAATTGAAGCAGTAAAAGAACTATTTTTAAAGTATAATATTCCTTCGATTATAGAAAATGAAATTAATTATTATACGCAACTTGCATTTAAAAAACTTGACAATCTTAACATAAGTGATCACAAAAAAGATTTTTTATTTGATTTTGGAAATTCTTTAATGAAAAGAAAAATATAATTTAAATTTGTTAAAATTACTGACCGTTGGATAACTTTTCTTTTCTAAACACCGCCCATGCGACTTTTTTTGCTGATTTGTATGATCAGTATTTACAGGACCCTGACTCATTAGAGCCAAGTTGGAAAGCTTTTTTTCAAGGGTATGATTTTGCAAATAGTGATTTTTTACAAAAGGAGTTAGTTGAAGGGGTAAGTCCGCAGGTACCTGAAAAAGTTCTCAAAGAATTTAGGGTAATAAATTTAATTAATGGCTATAGAACTAGAGGTCATTTGTTTACTAAAACAAATCCTGTTCGTGAAAGGAGAACATATATGCCAACTCTTGAACTAGAAAATTTTGATTTATCTGATTCCGATTTAGAAACTGTTTTTAATGCTGGAGAAATAATTGGCCTAGGTCCTCAACCACTTAAAGTAATTATTGCTCATTTAGAGGAAATATATTGTGATAGTATTGGAGTAGAGTATATGTATATTAGAAAACCTTCAATTAACAAGTGGATTCAAAATAAATTAAATGTCAATAACAATCACCCGGATTTTTCTGATAGTCAGAAGGTTAAATTATTAACGAAACTAATTGAGGCAGTTTCCTTTGAAAATTTTCTTCACACCAAATTTGTTGGTCAAAAAAGATTTTCTTTAGAGGGTGGAGAATCTCTTATTCCTGCATTAGACATATTAATAGAAGAGGCAGCAAATCATGGGGTAGAGGAATTTGTTATGGGAATGGCACATCGGGGTAGGCTAAGCACCCTTGTAAATATTTTTGGAAAGTCTGCAGAAAGTGTTTTTAGTGAATTTGAAGGAAAAGATTACAAAGAAAAAATATTTGATGGAGATGTAAAATATCATTTGGGATGGACAACGCAAAGAACTACAGAAAACGGTAAAAAAATAAATTTAAATATTGCACCTAATCCATCTCACTTAGAGGCGGTTGGTCCAATTGTTCAAGGAATTGCAAGATCAAAATTAGACAGAAAATATGCCGGGAATCTAGATAAAGTTCTTCCCATCATTGTGCATGGAGATGCAGCAATAGCAGGACAAGGGGTTGTTTATGAGTTGATTCAAATGTCTAGATTAGAGGGTTATCAGTGTGGAGGTTCAATTCATATTGTAATAAATAATCAAATTGGTTTTACTACAAATTATTTGGATGCCAGATCTAGTACTTACTGTACTGATGTGGGTAAAGTTACATTATCGCCTGTTTTACATGTAAATGCTGATGATGTTGAAGCTGTTGTTCATGCAGTATTATTTGCTTTAGATTTTAGATTAGAGTTTAAAAGAGATGTTTTCATTGATCTACTTGGTTATCGAAAATATGGCCATAATGAAGGAGATGAGCCCCGATTTACACAACCAAAACTTTATAAAATAATCTCAAAGCACCCAAATCCAAAGGCGATTTATGTGTCAAAATTAATTCAAGAAAATTTACTTACTGAAGAAAAAGTTAACCTCATTGAACAAGAATATAAATTAAAATTAGAGGGTTTGTTAAAGGACTCAAAAAAAACTGAAAAAACAGACATAACCCATTTTATGGGAAATGATTGGTCGGGTTTTACTAGGGTAAACCAATATGAAATGGCCAAACCCATTGATACTACTTTTGCCAGAATAAAACTTGAAAAAATAGCTGAGGTAATTTCCAAGTTGCCAAATGAAAAAAAATTCATTAATAAAATTAAAAGGTTAGTTGGCAGCAGACTAGAAATGTTTGAAAATGATAAGTTAGATTGGTCTATGGCGGAACATTTGGCGTATGGAAGTTTACTGATGGAGGGATATGATGTGAGAATTTCTGGTCAAGATGTTGAAAGAGGAACATTCTCACATAGGCATGCAATTGTAAAAGTTGAAGAAAGCGAAGAAGAAATTTTACTTTTAAATAATCTTGGTGATGATACAGGAAACTTTTCAATTTATAATTCTTTATTGTCTGAGTATGGTGTACTAGGATTTGAGTTTGGTTATGCAATGGCCGATCCAAATTCATTAACAATCTGGGAGGCACAATTTGGAGATTTTAGTAATGGAGCTCAAATAGTTATTGATCAATATATTTCATCTGGGGAAGACAAGTGGAAGACCCAGAATGGACTTGTGCTGTTTTTGCCACATGGATATGAGGGGCAAGGAGCAGAGCACTCTTCTGCAAGAATAGAAAGGTATTTGCAATTGTGTGCAAAAGATAATTTATTTGTTGTGAATTGTACAACACCTGCAAATATGTTCCATGTTTTAAGACGTCAAATGAAGGCAAAGTTTAGAAAACCGTTGATAGCATTTACCCCAAAAAGTTTGTTAAGGCATAGCAGTGTTTTTTCCTCAGTCAATGAATTTTCAAATGGTGGTTTTAGTGAAATAATTGATGATGATTCAGTAGAAGTAAATAATATTAATTCTTTAGTTTTTGTTTCAGGAAAGTTTTATTATGACTTAGATGACGAGAGAAATAGACTTGGAAGAAATGATATCGCTATTGTTAGATTAGAGCAACTGTTTCCGCTTCCTAAAAATCATATCAAATCTATTTTGAGAAAATACAGTAATGCAAAGGATATTGTTTGGGCACAAGAAGAGCCTATAAACATGGGGGTCTATGCACATTTACTAATAAACCTAAAACAGGCTAGCATATTCAGAGTTGCAGCCAGAAGATTTTATGCAGCAACTGCAGCTGGAAGTTCAGCAAGATTTATGAAAAGACATAAAGAGGTAATTGATTTTGTCTTTGATCAAACAAAAAATAATCAAATATGAAGTTAGTCACTAAAAATATCTGACTTTTTCACTTTTTTAACTGTACCAATGTTCTCTATTTTTTCATATTAATTTTCTAAATTTTAGTGATTTCTGAAATAATATTATAAATATTATACATATTTAAATGAGCAATATTATCTTTGAAAAAGTTATTAATTCTTATTAAAATTAATTGTCTTGGTAATTGAAATGAAAATACCATCACCTGGTGAGTCAATCTCTGAAGTTGAGATTGCAAGTTGGCTAGTTTCAGATGGTGAGTTTGTAAAAAAGGACCAGATTATTGCTGAAATAGATAGTGATAAAGCTACCCTGGAACTTCCCGCGGAAGAATCTGGCGTAATTTCATTAGCAGCAGAGGAGGGGGATGTTATTCAGGTAGGTCAAGTTGTTTGTAAGATTGATATTTCTGCCAAAGAATCTATTCAAAACAATGGATCTGTCCAACAATCTAATTCAGCTGAAGTTGTTAAGTCTACAATTAAAAATGTTTCGGAAACAGTAAAAAAAGAAACTTCCAAAGTACCTGTAGTTAGTCCGGCTGCAAGAAAAATAGCTATTGAAAGAAATATTGATATCAATAGTATAGCTCCAACTGGAAAAGGGGGAAGAATAACAAAACAAGATATTCTGCTTGGAAAACCTGCTATGGGTTCTGTAAACCAAAAGGATCGCCCTGAAAGTAGACAAAAGCTTTCGATGTTAAGAAGAAAAGTTGCTGAAAGACTTGTTAGTGTTAAAAACGAGACAGCAATGTTAACCACTTTCAATGAGGTTGATATGTCTAGTATATTTGATTTAAGAAAAAAATATAAAGAAAAATTTAAGAGTAAGCATGGAGTAAACTTAGGATTCATGTCTTTTTTTACTCTGGCAAGTGTTAAAGCCTTAAAAGAATTTCCTGCTGTTAATTCAATGATTGATAAGCAAGAAATGATTTCCTATGATTATTGTGATATAAGTATTGCTGTTTCTGGCCCTAAGGGATTAATGGTTCCAGTTATTAGAAATGCCGAAAATATGTCATTTAAAGACGTTGAGATGGAGGTCAAGAAGTTGGCTGAGAAAGCTAGAGATGGTAAGATTTCAGTTGACGAAATGACAGGAGGAACATTTACTATTTCTAATGGGGGTATTTTTGGAAGCATGTTATCTACTCCAATCATTAACCCTCCACAAAGTGCTATTTTAGGAATGCATAATATTGTTGAAAGGCCAATGGCAATAAACGGTAAAGTTGAGATTAGGCCAGTTATGTACTTAGCTCTTTCATATGACCATAGAATAATTGATGGAAAAGAGAGTGTTGGATTCTTAGTTCATATTAAGGAGGCACTTGAAAACCCAATTGAGATTTTAATGAATAATAAAATTAAAGATTCACTTGAAATCTAAGCTTAAAGATGGTTTTAACTGATACGCACACACATCTTTACTTAGATGAATTTAGTGAGGATTTAGACAAAGTTGTAAATAGAGCTTTTGTAAAAAAAGTAACTAGGCTTTTCTTACCATCGATTAGTTACAAACATTTTAAATCCATGCTTAATTTAAAAAACAAATTTCCTGAGAATATATTTTTAATGTCAGGACTTCACCCATGTTATGTAAATGAAAATTATCAATTCGAATTAGATCAGGTCAAAATGTTTTTAGAAAACAACGATATTGTTGCCGTGGGAGAAATTGGTATTGATTTATATTGGAAAAAAGACAATTTAGATTTACAAATTAATGTTTTCAAAGAACAAATAGATATTGCTAATAAGTACAATTTGCCAGTTGTAATACACTGCAGAGAGTCCTTGACTGAAATTTTGAAGGTATTAAGCAATAAAAAAGTTAATTGTGGGGGAGTATTTCACTGCTTTACTGGCACTATTGAAGATGCAAAACAAATTATTGACTTTGGGTTTAAATTAGGAATTGGAGGAGTAGTGACATTTAAAAATGGAAAAATTGACAAGTTTTTAGACCAAATTGATATAAAAAATATTGTTTTGGAAACGGATTCACCTTATTTAGCACCTACTCCACACAGGGGCAAAAGGAATGAAAGTTCTTTTACAGATTTAATATGTAAAAAAATATCTCAAATATATCAGTTGACTTACACTGAAGTGGCAAAAATTACTACTCAAAATTCAATTGAAATTTTTAAAATCTAATTTTTACAATCTAAATATTTTCTTTTTATTTGCTCATGTTTTAGAGAGGTGGCCGAGTGGTCGAAGGCGCACGCCTGGAAAGTGTGTATACACCAAAAGTGTATCGAGGGTTCGAATCCCTTCCTCTCTGCTAAATATGTTATTCGTGTAATAAAATTTATTATATTTAACACGCAAAAAGTAAAAAAACAAAATAATGAAAAAAGTACTATGTTTAATTGGGATGTTTTTAATGTTATTTACCCATTCCAATTACAGTTTCCCACAAGAAGAAGTTGATTCACTTGTTCAAGAAGTTGATTCAATAGCTCAGTCTGAGGCATTGGAATCTGTTGATGATATTGTTGAAGAGCAGTTAGTAGTAGAGGAGGAAGAACTTAATTTTCACCAAGAACTTAAGAAAAGATTTATTGAAGGTGGACCTGGTTTTATGGGAATAGTTTTACTGTGTTTAATTCTCGGTTTAGCTATTGCTATCGAACGAATTATTTACCTAAACCTGTCTACTTCTGATTCTCAAAAATTAACCGCTGAAGTTGAGTCTGCCATGAAAAGTGGTGGGGTTAATGCTGCCAAAGCAGTTTGTAGAAATACTCCAGGACCTGTTGCTTCTATTTTTTACCAAGGTCTTGATCGGGCTAACGAAAGCTTAGAGTCTGCTGAAAAAGCTATAATTTCTTATGGAGGTGTACAAATGGGCCAGCTTGAAAAAAATGTTTCATGGATTTCATTATTTATTGCTCTAGCCCCCATGTTAGGTTTTATGGGTACTGTTATTGGTATGATTCAAGCATTTGATAAAATTGAAGCTGCAGGTGATATGCAACCATCTCTTGTTGCAGGAGGTATTAAGGTAGCATTATTAACAACGGTTTTCGGGCTAATTGTAGCGATTATCCTTCAAATTTTTTACAATTATATTATAGCTAAAATTGATAATATCGTTAATGATATGGAGGATGCATCTATTTCTTTAATGGATATTTTAGTTAGCAATAAAAAATAGTTCACAATGAATATTTACAAAACTGCTGTTTATAGTGCATTATCCCTTTCAATTCTAGCTGTTGTTTCTGTTTTAGTTATTTTATCTGACACATTAATTGGTATTGATATTATACTCACTATTGCTTATTTAATTTTATTTGCAATTATTACCTCTGTTCTATTTTATAGTTTTAAGGCAATTGCTTCTAACAAATCCAGTTTAAATAATACTTTGAAGATGGTTGGTTCTTTTCTTGTCTTATTTATCATATGTTTTCTTATCTCATCTGGAGAAGAAACATTAATGCGTGAAGGAAAAGTCTTATCTGCATTCAGCTCAAAATTGATTGGTGCATCAATTATTATGTTTTATTTACTTATTTTGATTGCTAGTGTTGCAATGTTATATTTTGGAGTAAAAAGTAAGAAATAACCAAATGGCTAGAAGATCATCCCCAGAGGTAAATGCAGGTTCAATGGCTGATATTGCTTTTTTATTGTTGATTTTTTTCTTGGTAACTACAACTATTGAAACAGACTCTGGAATTAGCCGAAAATTACCTCCAATGGAAGAATTGGAGGAAGATGTTGTTATTAAGCAAAAAAATATTTTTACTGTTTTACTGAACGGGAAAGACCAACTACTTGTTGAAGATGAGTTGATGGCTTTAGAAGATTTAAGAGAAGCGGCTATTGAGTTTTTAGATAATGGAGGAGGAACAGGTGATGATGCATGCAGTTTCTGTAAAGGTAAAAATGACAAATCATCATCAGATAATCCAGATAAGGCAATAATTTCCCTAAAAAATGAAAGAGAAACATCCTATGCAACATATATTTCTGTTCAAAATGAGTTAGTTGCAGCCTATACACATTTAAGAAATATCAGGGCACAAGAATTATATGGTTACTCGTACTCCGAAATGATGAAAAATTATAAGGATGTCAATTGGCCGGGAAATAGAGATGCGCTAAAAGAAAATATTAATCGTTTAAGAAAAGAATATCCACAAAAACTTTCTGAAGTTCAACAATAAATTATATGTCAAAATTTAACAAAAAGAAAAAAGGAGATTTACCAGCAGTTAATACTGCATCACTCCCTGATATTGTGTTTATGTTACTTTTCTTTTTTATGGTCGCTACTGTTATGAGAGATAATGAATTAAAGATTAAAAATGAATTACCTGCTGCGAATCAAGTTGAAAAATTAGATAAGAAAGAACTTATTATGTACATATATGCTGGAAAACCAAATTTTGGTTATCAATCAAAGTTTGGTACAGAGGCGAGAATTCAATTAAATGATAAGTTTTCAGAAGTTTCAGATATTCCTGCTTTTATTTATTCAGAAAGAGAATCAAAAAGAGAAGAGTTAAGGCCTTTCCTCACTACTGCTTTAAAAGTTGATAAGCAAACAAAGATGGGAATTGTGGGGGATATTAAGCAAGAATTGAGAAAAGTTAATGCGCTAAAGATTAATTACACTACAAGAATTGGAGATGTTTCCCTAAATAAAAAATAATCCTATATTTCTTTTCTCAGTCTAGCTACAGGAATATTAAGTTGTTCTCTATATTTTGCTACCGTTCTTCTTGCAATTTTATAACCTTTTTCTTTAAGTATTTTCACTAATTTTTCATCAGTTTCAGGTTTTCTTTTATTTTCACTAGAAACAATTTTCTCTAATATTTTTTTTATTTCAATAGTTGAAATTTCTTCACCACTAACAGTTTTCATAGACTCACTAAAAAATTCTTTGAGTAGCTTTGTTCCATAAGGTGTATCCACATATTTACTATTGGCTACCCTTGAAATAGTTGATATATCCATTTCAATTTCATTTGCAATATCTTTTAAAATCATCGGCTTTATATTCTTTTCATCTCCTGTTATAAAATATTTTTTTTGATAATTCATTATTGCCTGCATAGTGATAAATAGTGTTTGTTGTCTTTGCTTAACAGCATCAATAAACCATTTTGCTGAATCCAGTTTTTGCTTTATAAATTGAATTGCTTCTTTTTGTGATTTGGTTTTATTTTTATCTAACTTATAACCTTTTAACATTTCATCATAATCTTTAGAAATGTTTAAAAAAGGGCTATTTCTATAATTCAGTTCTAAAGACAGTTCATTATTTTCAATTGAAATTTTGAAGTCGGGAATAACTTGTTCAATTGGTTTATTTAATCCAGAATGCGTCCCACCAGGTTTTGGGTTTAGTTTGGATATTAACGAAATAACATCTTTTAGTACATCTTCGCTAATTGAATACTTATTTAGTAATTTTTGGTAGTGTTTTTTTGAAAATTGATCAAATGAATTTTCAATTATATCAATTGCTAAATTAGTAGTGTAAGTGCTTTCTTTTCTTTTTAGCTGAATTGCTAAACAACTTTGTAAAGACTTAGCGCCAACGCCCGGCGGATCAAAACTTTGTATAATTTTTAAAATTTTTAAAATTTTATTTTTATCAGTATTAATGTTTTGTGTAAAAGCTAAGTCATCAATTATTTCATCATTTTCTAGTCTTATATACCCAGCATCATCAATACTTCCAACTAAGAATTCCGCAATTTTCATATCATTTTCATCCAGACTAATAGTTTTAAGCTGAGATATTAAGTATTCCGTAAAGGATATTCCAGATGAATAAGGAATACTTTTTTCTTCGGATGAGGAGTAATTGTTTGACGATGTCTTATAAAAAGGTATATCATCATCAGAAATATAGTCATCAATATTTAAATCATCAGATTTTTCGTTTTCTGAATTCTTCCCCATTTCTAGGGCTGGATTTTCCTCAATTTCTCTTTGGATTTTTTGTTCAAAATCTAAAGTTGGAAGTTGGATTAACTTCATCAGCTGAATTTGTTGAGGAGATAACTTTTGAGATAACTTTAACTTTAAATATTGTTTCATATATTAAAATTCAGCATTTTGAGGGGTCCTTGGGAAAGGGATAACGTCTCTAATATTAGACATTCCAGTTACAAACATTACCAATCTTTCAAACCCCAGACCAAATCCAGAGTGAACTGCGGATCCAAATTTCCTTAGATCGAGATACCACCATAATTCTTCTTTTTCAATTTTAAATTCATGCATACGTTTCAATAAAATATCGTAGCTTTCTTCCCTTTGAGAACCACCAACAATTTCACCAATTCCTGGGAATAGTATATCCATAGCTCTAACAGTTTTGTTATCACTATTTAATTTCATGTAAAAGGATTTTATTTTTGCAGGATAATTATATATGATTACGGGGGATTTAAAATGTTTCTCAACTAAATATCTTTCATGTTCGCTTTGCAGGTCAGCACCCCATTCAGTAATTAAATATTTAAATTTTTTCTTTTTATTAGGTTTACAATTTTTTAGAATCTCAAAAGCTTGATCGTAGGTTATTTTTTCAAAATTATTTTTGACAATAAAATTTAATTTTTCGATTAAACTTAATTCATTTCTCTTCTCTTTTGGCTTAAGCTTATCTTCATCTAATAATCTTTTTTCTAAAAAATCTAGATCATCTTTATTTTTTTCTAATATATAATCTATTATATATTTTAAAAACTTTTCAGCTAGGTTCATATTCCCTTTCAAGTCTAAAAAAGCAACCTCTGGCTCAACCATCCAAAATTCAGAAAGATGCCTTGATGTGTTGGAATTTTCCGCTCTAAATGTTGGTCCAAATGTATAAACTTTTCCCATCGACATTGCATATGATTCTGCTTCTAGCTGACCCGAAACTGTCAATTTAGTCTCTTTACCAAAAAAGTCTTTACTGTGATCACCACTTTTTGAGTTTTTAAAATTAAGAGTGGTAACTTTAAATTGCTCACCAGCTCCCTCTGCATCGCTTGCTGTTATAATTGGAGTATTTACATAGTAAAAACCATTATTTTGAAAAAAAGTATGAATTGCAAACGATAGTGAGGAGCGAATCCTCATAACAGAGCTAAAAGTTGTGGTTCTGGTTCTTAAATGTGAAACTGATCTTAAAAATTCCAAAGAATGTTTTTTAGGTTGTATTGGATAATTATCTGGATCAGATTCTCCAAGAATAATTATTTCATTAACTAAAACTTCAACGGACTGTTTGGACCCTTGACTTTCTATAACCCTTCCTTTAATCTCTAGAGCAGAGCCTGTTGAAATCTTCTTCAAGAATTCGTCATTGTATTTCTCAAAATCAATTACGCATTGAAGATTATTAATGGTTGACCCATCATTTAAAGCAATAAACCTATTTGCTCGAAAAGTTTTTACCCAGCCAGCAATTAAGATTTCCTTTGAAAGATAATCCTCAGAACTCAATATTTCTTTGACAGAATTTTTCATAAAAATTATAATATCAAATATATATTATTTCAATGGTTAAACTATAGTTCTTTTTCATCAGAAATAATTTTAAATTTGGGTTCCTTTAAAACTTTTTTATTGGCAATTGATCTTTCAAGAGTAAGCAGTAGTGAAGGTAATAGTAATAAATTTGATAGCATTGCTAGTAAAAGTGTACCGGAAACAAGAGCGCCTAACGCAACAGTTCCACCAAAGCTTGAAACTATGAATACTGAAAAGCCAAAGAAAAGAACAATTGAAGTATAAAACATACTAAGTCCAGTTTCTCTAACCGAGTTGTAAACTGACTTCTTTATTTGCCATTTATTTTCTTGAAGTTCTTGTCTATATTTTGCCAAGAAATGTATTGTGTCATCAACGGAAATCCCAAAAGCAATACTAAAAATTAGTATTGTAGAGGGTTTAATAGGAATACCTATGTACCCCATTAACCCTGCAGTAATTAGTAACGGAAGTAAATTTGGAATAAGAGAAATAATGATCATCCTAAAATTCCTGAAAAGATATGCCATAAACAGAGATATCAATATAATAGCAAGCCCTAAAGAAGCTACAAGATTATCAACTAAAAAATAAGTTCCCTTTTGAAAAAGGTATGCTTTTCCCGTCAAAAAAACTTCAAATCTTTCGGAGGGCATTACTTTTTGAATTTCAGCATTTAATTCCTCTTCAATTCGCTCCATCCTTTCAATTTTCATATCTTTCATGAATGTTGTTATTCTCGTATACTGACCAGTACTATCAACAAAGTTTTTTAGAAGATCAACATCAGAGCTTGAGTTTTTTGCATATGAAAGAATAAAACTATTTTCTTGGGCAGTTGGAACTTGAAAATACTTTGGGTTTCCGTTGTAAAAAGCTTGTTTTGAATATTTCACTAAACTAACTAATGAAATAGGTCTTGATAATTCAGGAAATTTCAAAATAATATCTTCAACAATCTTCATTTTTTTAATTGTGGATAGCCTCGTTATTGCTTTTTTCCTTTTTGAATCAATATAAATTTCAAGTGGCAATATTCCATTAAATTCATCTTCATAGTACAATATATCTTCAAAAAATTCAGTATTTCTTGGCATATCATCAATGAAGCTTCCAGAAATTTCAATTTTATAAATTCCAATAATACTAAGAGCTAACATAATTACAGAAATTACATATACCTCTATTTTTTTATTTTTTACCACTCTTACCATCCAGTTTAATAATGAGGTTATCCATTTTTTATTTTGGTGTTCAAGATGTTTTTTATCAGGAACAGGAAGAAAGCTGTAGACAATGGGGATGATTAAAAGGCAAAGTATAAAAATAGATAGTATACTTAATGATGCAACTACACCAAACTCGTTGAGTAATTTGCTATCTGTTGAAATGAAAGTTGCAAAACCAGATGCTGTTGTAACATTAGTCATTAAAGTTGCATTACCAATTTTTGTGATTACCTTCTGTAGAGATAGAGATTTGATCCCATGTTTGTTCAGCTCATGTTGATATTTATTAATTAAAAAAATACAGTTGGGCATTCCAATTACAATGATGAGAGGAGGAATTATTGCGGTTAAAACGGTTAATTCATATTCTAAAATTCCAACAATACCCAAAGTCCACATAACTCCAATACAAACTGTGAAAATTGAAATAACAGTTGCTCTGATTGATCTGAAAAAAAGGAAAAATATAAATGATGTAACAATTATGGCAAGGAATATAAATGTTCCTAATTCTTTTTTTATTGTTTCAGAATATTTAGTTCTCACATACGGCATTCCAGAAATCCTTACATCGATATCATAATCTTTTTCAAATTTTGACACTCTCGGTAACAATACCTCATTTACAAATTTTTCTCTTTGGATTGTATTAACTACCTCAGTCTTTAAGTTAATTGCTGTCCTTACTGCTTGACTTTCAGAGTTAATTAAAAATTTGTCATAAAATGGGGTCCTATTAAAAATTTCATATTTTAAATTTTCAACTTCTTCATCACTAGTAATGGAATCTTTAATAAATGGTTCAATATAAAATTGCCTTGAATCTTTGTCCTTTTTTAATTTTTGAAGGTCACCAAAAGAAATAACAGTAGACACATCATTATGGCCTTTGAAACTATTTGAGAGGTTATTCCAAGCGTTAAGCTTTTTAATTGAAAATAATGTGGAGTCTTTTACAGAAATCACAATCAGGTTGCCTTCTTCACCAAACTTTTCGGTGAAAGCTCTATATTTTATATTTTCGGGATGTGTGGATGGTAGTAAATTAGCCTCTGTGTAAGTAAATCTTATTTTATCCCAATGCGTTGTAAAAAAATAAGTTGTTAGGATTAATCCAATTATGATTAATATTCTGTTACTTAAAATAATACTAGCTGTGGACTGCCAAAAACCTGAGAAAATTTTTTTTTTCATTCTAAATATTAAACAGTCATAATTTCTTTTTGTTTTATTTTAAAAACTTGATCAATTTTAGAAATAAAATTGTTTGTAATTTCTTGTATATCAAGCTCAGCATTTTTTTTCATATCCTCAGAAAATGATTCAGATTTTTTAATCTCATTATTAGCATCTTTTCTGGCATTTCTTACAGATATTTTAGCATCTTCAATTTCGCTTTTAACTTGTTTAACTAATTGAATTCTTCTTTCCTCAGTTAAAGCGGGAACAGAAATAATAATATTGTCTCCGTTATTCATTGGATTAAATCCAATATTTGCCATTTCTATTGCTTTTTCAATTTCTTCAAGTGCAGTTTTATCCCAGGGTTGGATAATGAGAGTTTTAGCATCTGGAGTATTAATATTAGCCATTTGAGCTAGTGGAGTTTTAGCACCATAATAATCAACTATAATGCTGGAAAGCATATTTGGATTTGCTTTTCCAGCTCTAATATTGAGTAGCTTTTTCTCTAAATAATCAATTGAATTTTTCATTGATTCTTTTGACATTTCAATTATTAGATCAAGTTCCTCTTGCATATTTTTTAAAGATTTACTAATGTACCAATTTTATCACCCTTTACAACCTTTAGTAAGTTGTCTTCTTTATTAATATCAAAAACGATAATAGGTAATTTATTCTCTTGACTCAAGGTAAAGGCTGTTGAATCCATAATTTTTAATCCCTTTTTTATTGCTTCACTGAATGAAATTTTTTCAAATTTAAAGGCTTTTGAATTTTTATTAGGATCATCATCATAAATACCATCAACTCTAGTCCCTTTTAAAATAACATTTGCTTCAATTTCTATTGCCCTCAAAACAGCTGCAGAGTCTGTTGTAAAATAAGGATTTCCAGTGCCAGATGAAAAAATAACTATTCTTTTTTTATCTAAGTGCCTAATTGCCTTTCTCTTTATAAATGGCTCTGCAACTTTATTAACATTTATAGCACTTTGTAATCTTGTTGCTATCCCAATATTTTCTAGTGTGTTTTGAAGGGCTAATCCATTGATTATAGTTGCTAGCATGCCCATATAGTCTCCCTGAACTCTGTCAATCTTGTAATCACTATTAAAACCTCTGTAGATATTACCTCCTCCAATCACTATAGCAATTTCTACACCCAGGTCATGTACTTTTTTTATTTCTTTGGAAAATTTTATGAGAATATCAGGATCAATTCCATTTTTATTTTTCCCACTTATTGCTTCTCCTGAAAGTTTTAAAAGGATTCTTTTATATTTCATTTGCCAAGTCGAAGTTGTATTAGCTAAGCAAATATAATACAGATTTATGCTGAAAAAAAATTATGCTAAATTATAAATTATCCAATCGAAACTCTGCTGAATGATAAAATTTTGAGATCTCCAAAAGTTTTGAGGTATTGAGCTACTGAAATCTTATTTTCTTTAATAAATTGCTGATTTATGAGTGTATTATCTTTAAAAAACCTGTTTAGTTTGCCAATGGCTATTTTTTCAATAAGTTCCTCTGGCTTACCTTCAGTTCTTAATTGATCTTTTGCAATTTCTATCTCTTTCTCAATTATTTCAGGGTCGACACTTTTTTCGTCTAGAGCAATTGGGTTCATAGCAGCAATTTGCATTGAAATATCTTTACCAACGGTTTCAATATTTTCTGCTTTTTTGTCAAATCCTACTAAAGATGAAATTTTATTTCCTGCGTGGATATAAGTTCCGACATAATTAGCTTCAATTCTTGCAAAATCATTAATTTGAATTTTTTCTCCAATTACGCCAGTTTGCTCAGTTAACTTTTCAACAACTGTTGAGTCTCCAAACGATGAGTTTAATAACTCGTCCTTGGTTTTACAATTTAAAGCAATATCAGCAAGTTTATGTGCAAGTTTTACAAAATCATCATTTTTAGCTACGAAATCAGTCTCACAAGCTAAGACAATTCCAATTCCAACATCATTAGAGTTATTAGTAATAGCTAATGCAACACCTTCACTTGAGTCTCTGTCAGCTCTCTTCGCTGCAACTTTTTGACCTTTTTTTCTTAAAATTTCAACAGCTTTTTCAAAGTTTCCTTCTGCTTCAATTAATGCATTTTTACAATCCATCATACCAGCACCTGTTGATTTTCTTAAATTATTTACATCTGAGGCTGCAATTTTTGTCATGACAATTTAAATTTAAGATTTAGCTTTTACTTTGGTAGATTTGGTTTTTAATTCTTTCTCAGATTGATTATCAACTGTTTCAGGTTGAACATCTTCTTTTTCTTTGATATCATTTCGATCAGAAATACCTTCTGCAATTGACTCACAAGCATGCTCTAAAATTTTTGAAATTGATTTGGAGGCATCATCATTGGATGGAATAACATAATCAATACCCCTGGGGTCAGAGTTGGTATCTACCATTGCAAAGATTGGTATATTTAGTTTTTGCGCTTCTTTTATTGCAATTTTTTCACGAACAACATCTACAATGAATATAGCTCCTGGAAGTCTAGTCATTGTTGAAATTGATCCTAGATTTTTTTCAAGTTTTTCTCTTAACCTGCTAATTTGTAATTTCTCTTTTTTTGATAAAGAGTTGAATGTACCGTCTTGCTTCATTCTATCAATTGATGACATTTTTTTAACTGCCCTCCTTATTGTAACAAAATTAGTTAGCATACCACCAGGCCACCTTTCAGTTATATAGGGCATGTTAACACTTTTTGAAGAGTTTGAAACAATATCTTTAGCCTGTTTTTTTGTAGCAACAAATAATATTTTTCTTCCAGATGATGCGATCTTTTTTAGTGCATTGCAGGCTTCTTCTAATTTAGCTTGTGTTTTGTACAGATTAATAATATGAATCCCATTTTTTTCCATATAAATATAAGGAGACATATTAGGATTCCATTTTCTGGTTAAATGACCAAAATGGACACCAGCTTGAATTAAATCTTTGACTTGTGGTTTATTCATTTTATTTAGTTTACGTTCTTACTTTATTAGCAATGTACAAGTGGTATAAAAAATTTAAGCCTTGTATATTTAGATGCTAAACTAATTTTATCTTTTAGAGAATTGGAATTTTTTTCTTGCTTTCTTTTGACCAAATTTCTTTCTTTCAACCATTCTTGGGTCTCTTGTGAGAAGTCCAAGGGGTTTGAGTATTTTTCTGTAATTCTCATCAACTTCACAAAGTGCCCTTGAAACAGCTAATCTTATGGCCTCCACTTGGCCTGTCATACCACCACCATAAACATTGACTGACATGTCAAATGATTTATCAAGGCCACAAACACTAAATGGCTGATTAACTTTAAATTGATGAGAAGGGGAAGGAAAGTAGTTTTTACAATCTTTACTGTTAATTATAATATTCCCTTTTCCCTTTTTTAAATATATTCTAGCAACTGAAGTTTTTCTTCTGCCGATTTTATGTATTACATTATTATCCATTAGCTGAAATTAAAAGGTTTAGGATTTTGTGCAGAAAACTTATGATTTTCTCCAACATTAACATGTAAATTTTTAAAAATCTTTGACCCTAGTTTATTTTTTGGGAGCATTCCTTTTACTGCCTTTTCAATGATTGTATTTGGATTTTTATTGAATAATTCAGTCGCATTTAAAGTACGTTGACCACCAGGGTATCCTGTATAGCGAATATAATTTTTTTGGCTCCATTTATTTCCTGAAAGATTAACCTTCTCTGAATTTATTACAACTACATTATCCCCACAATCAACATGAGGGCTGAAATTTGGTTTATTTTTACCTCTCAATAATATTGCAACACTAGAAGCTAATCTTCCTAAATTTTGTCCATTAGCGTCAACAAGTATCCAATCTTTGTTGACTGTTTTTTTATTTGCTGAAACTGTTTTATAACTAATTGTATCCAAAATTATAAATTTTATGATTCTCAAAATGAGCACGCAAATCTACAATTAATATAATTATTAGCAAAAAATAAAATAAATTTTTAGTGAGCTTCCAACCAATTTACCCCATAATCGATATCTACAGAAAGTGGAATATCTAATTTGAATGCATTTTCCATTTGATATCTTACAATTTCCATTACCTTATTTAGTTCAGGTTTAAACACATCGAATACCAATTCATCATGAATCTGTAATAACATTTTACTTTTGATTTTTTTAGAAACAAATTCTTTTTGAATATTGATCATTGATATCTTTATTATATCTGCAGCACTTCCTTGAATCGGTGCATTTACAGCATTCCTTTCTGCTGCACTTCTTACAACACTATTAGTTGAGTTAATATCTCTTAGGATTCTTCTCCTCCCAAGTATTGTCTCAACATATCCTTTATCTCTAGCAAAAGAAATTTGATTTTCTATAAATTGTTTTAGTTTGGGGTATTTTAAATAATAGGTCTCTATTAAGCTTTTTGATTCTTTTATATTCAAATCTGTTTGATTGCTTAAACCAAATGCAGAAACCCCGTAAATTATACCAAAATTCACAATTTTTGCGTGAGATCTTTGTTGTTTGGTAACCTTTTCCAAAGGAATATTGAAGACAGTTGCAGCAGTTGATAAATGAATATCTTCGTTTTTTTCAAATGAACGAATCATATTATCCTCTTTACTTAACGCAGCAATGACCCTAAGTTCAATTTGTGAATAATCAGCGGCCATCAAGAAAAAATCTTTATTTCTAGGGACAAATGCTTTTCTAATTTCTTTTCCACTATCAGTTCTAATTGGAATATTTTGAAGATTAGGATTAACACTGCTAAGTCTTCCAGTTGCAGCTACAGTTTGTAAAAAATTTGTGTGAATTCTATTAGTAGATTTCGAAATTTGTTTTGGAAGAGAGTCAATGTAAGTATTTAAAAGTTTAGAGACACTTCTAAATTTAAGGATTAATTTTACAAAGTCATTATCTTTTGCAAGATTAGATAAAATGTCTTCCGCAGTTGAGTATTGGCCAGTTTTAGTTTTTTTTGGGTTTTTACTGACCTTCATTTTTTCAAATAATACTTCTCCTAGTTGTTTAGGAGATGATATGTTAAATTCTTCACCTGATATTTCAAAAATATCTTTTTGAATTTTTATCAACTTTTGGTTAGTTTTTGCTGAAAGATTATTTAAAAATTTAGTATCTAAATTTATTCCTTCAATTTCCATTGATGCTAAAACTTTCAGTAAGGGAATCTCAATTTTTTCATAAAGACCTAGCTGATTTTTTTTCATAAGGTCAGCATACAATGGTTTGTGAAGCTGAAATATCAAATCTGATATTTCAGAATTTTCAAGCTCATTAGAATTTTTATCGAGTTGAATATTAAGGTATTTTTTTGAAAGATTTATTAAGTTATGACTGGCATCAGCATTAATTAAATAGTGAGATAATTGAACATCAAACACCTTACTTTTAACAGAAATTTTATTCTGTAGTAGTAATTTAATATCCGATTTTAAATCATATGAAATTTTTTCACAGTCATTTGAAAAAAAAGATTCTATAAAATTTAAATTTATTTTTGATGTTAGATTTATTTGATATACAATATCTTTTTGCCAACAAATAGAAATTCCTATTAATTCATTTTGATCAGATTTGTGTAGTGTGTAGCTTACCGTTTTTTTCTCACGCATTTTTTTTTCAAATAATACATATGAAATTCCATCCTGAACTTTTTGAATAATTAAATTATTTTTTTTAGAAATTGTTTCCCTTTCAGTGTCTGCAAATAAATCAAATTGTCCATTATTTTTTGAATTAATTTTTTTTTCAACAGTTTCTTGAAAATTTGAAAATATTGAGTTTAGGCTATTACTTAATCTTCTGAACTCCAAATCATCAAATAAGTTTTTTGTTTCTTCTAATTCACTTACATTTAGTTTAAAATCCTCAATTTTAAAGCTTAAAGGAACATCAGTAATAATTGTCGCAAGTTTTTTAGACAAAATCCCAAGCTCTTTATTTTGTTCAACTTTTTCTTTGATTTTTCCTTTTAATTGATCAGTATTTTCAAACAAACCTTCTAAAGATCCAAATTCGCTGATAAATTTTTTTGCTGTTTTATCACCAACTCCAGGAAGACCAGGAATATTATCGACAGAATCTCCTTTCATTGCTAAAAAATCAATGACTTGAGATGTTTTATCGATTTCAAACTTTTTTAATACTTCATCAATTCCCCAAGTTTCATATCCTCCACCAAAAACTGGTCTGTACATATAGATATCTTTTTCAACTAATTGTGCAAAATCTTTATCTGGTGTCACCATGTAAGTTTTAAGATTTTTTTGTTTTACTTTTTTTGCAATTGTTCCAATTATATCATCAGCCTCATAACCTTCCTTTACCACTATTGCAATATTTAATGATTTTAGAATTTTTTCAATGTATGGAACGGCTATTTTAATTGCTTCAGGTGTTTCATCTCTATTTGCTTTGTATTCTTTGAAAATTTTGGTTCTATCATGACTACCTCCTTTATCAAAACATACAGCAATATAATCTGGTTTTTCCCTTTTAATAACATCGAAAAGAGAATTAGTAAAACCCATTATGGCTGAGGTATCAACTCCTTTTGAATTTATTCTGGGATTTTTTATAAATGCGTAGTATCCACGAAAAATTAAAGCATATGCATCTACAAGAAAAAGCTTTTTTTTTGTTTCCAAATATCCTAGTTATAAATAAAATTCATACAATTTAAATCTCTAGCTAATAAGATTTTGATTTGCTAGGATTTTTTTTGTCATGTATGCATAAATCACAAGAAATACAAAGCAAATAACAGCTACCCAATAGGATGTTATTATTCCAAAAATATCCGCAAGTTTACCTTGAAGAGGAGGTATTATAGCTCCACCTAAAATCATCATAACTAAAAAAGAAGAGCCTTGTGAAGTATATTTTCCGAGACCTGTAATACTAAGAGAGAAGATGCAGGGCCACATGATTGAACAAAATAAACCTCCAGTTAGAAAAGCAAACAAAGCAATTTGTCCTGAACCAAATATTCCTATTAACATGGCTATTACGCCCAAGAAACTAAAAATCCCCATCATTTTAAGGGCGTTATCTTTTGCATAATAAAACCCAATAATTTGAATAACAATTAACATAGAAAAAATTCCAATTTCAGAAATTGTTAGGGGATTACTAAACGAATTTACCGCTATTACAACACCAAAAGCAATAAAAGGGGTTAAGATTAATAATATCTTTTTTAAAGATTTTGATATATCAAATGCTCCGATTGACCCTGTCCATCTTCCAATCATAAGCCCTCCCCAATATAGTGCAATATATTTTGCGCTTTGTGCTTCGTCAAGAACAGGAAGACCGATGGCGTTTAGGCCTTTACCAATATCTGCTTTAAGTAATTCTCCCAAATTACTTTGGATTGTTACCTCCACCCCTACATAGGTGAAAATTGCTAACATACCCCATGCAAGTTGAGGATATTTTAAGGCTCCCCATCCATCAGAATTTTTGGTAGCTGAAAAATATGCTCTGAAAATTAATACAAATACAGAGAGAAGACAGATTATAGTTAGTAGAAGTCTTATTATTTCTAATTCTTCAACAGAGCTATGCTCAAAAGCAGGAGTGTATGAGTAAAAAATCCAGCCAAAACACAGAACCATAATAATAGTCATTAAAATAAGCATAGTTTTGGCCTTGTTAGCAGCCTCAAATGCTTCATTATTTTTTGCATCAGGAAGATTTTTTGAAACATAAAAAAATATTGCTACTAACGCAAAAGCAACGGCTACTGCTATATATAATCCTTGAACTGAGCTTAATTTAATAATATCCCAATTAACTTCAGAAGCAGACCCAAACAGAACAACAGCGATTAGAATTGGACCAATGGCAGTGCCAAAAGAATTGACTCCACCAGCCAAATTTAGTCTGTTTGACCCAGTCGAAGCGTCGCCAAGTGACACCGCAAATGGGTTTGCAGCAGTTTGTTGTAGTGAGAATCCTAATCCAATGATGAATAATGCAACAAGAACATAATAGAAAACTTCAGTATCTCCTTGCTGAGCGCCGTTAACAGAAGGAAACATTATCACAGCACCTAGGATGGAAATTATCAAACCATAAATTATTCCTTTTTTATATCCCCAATTATTTAAAATATCTTTTTTAGAATAGCTTGACCAGATAAATAACACTAATGCACCTACAAAATAAGCTCCATAAAATGCAAATTCGACAAGTTGAGCTTGAAATTGATCTATCTGAAAATAGGTTTTACAGAATGGAATAAAAACACCATTTGAGGCCCCAAAAAAACCCCAAAAGAAAAATACTGTTATCAGTGTAAATAATGCTGGATTATTTTGATTTTTCATAATTTAAATTAGGTTGGTTAGTAAGTTCTAATTTAATAAAAACATAGCTATAAATCGATTCTTAATTTTTAAAGATTTTAACAATTTCATCTAAATAATTGATTAACATTGTTTTAACAGAAAATTTTATCTTTGTAAATAATTAAGCAGATTTATGGCCAGATTTGGAGACTTGATTAATGTAGAGGTTCCGGTTCTATTAGAATTTTTTAACGAATGGGATGAAACTTCCAAAATTATGCATCCTATTGTTAAAGACGTTGCTGCTGCGTTAGGAGATAAGGCTAAAATCATTAAAATTGATGTTGAAAAAAATAACGAACTAGCTGATGCTTTGCGAATTAAAGGTGTTCCTACTTTTATAATATATAAAAGTGGAGAGATGAAATGGCGTCAAAGTGGTGAAGAAAATACAAATAACCTTATAAATAGAGTTAAAAAATTTCTTTAACTATAAAAAAAGATCCAAGTAATAGTTAAATTCTTTTAGAACTTCTTTGTAATATTCCTCACTTTCATGCGGTAAAATTGTTTCAACCAAGGATCTGTACCTTTCAATATTGGTATAAATGAGCTCAGAATATAGAATTTTATTGTTTTTTGATAACCCACTGAAATAGAATAATTCTTCTTGATATTTTGAAGAAATTAGTGTGTAAATTTTTCTTGCTTTTTTGTTGTTTTCCAATAAATAGTAAGAATCAATAATTGGTTCTAATAAAGTATAATATCCATAATCTTCAATAGGCATTTTTTTCATAATTAAATCTAATAATTCTAACGCTTTATCATTTTTATCTTCAATTATTAATTGCTTGACTAATCTTGAAATATTACCTCTATAAGTAATACTATTTTTTCTTGACTCTTCATCTAAATAAGTATTTATTCCACTTGGATTGCCCCAACTCCATTTTTTGACAATTTCTATCATTTTTTCAGAGTCAACTCTTCCCATTTCATAAGGGTTTTGAGGGTTTATTTTGGTTTTTATAGGAACTAATTTATAGCACATTCCGTCTAGTTGAAGGTAATCTTTCATCCAAATGTAGTCCTCGTCAGAAAACGCTCCACCAGTAAAATAAATTGGACGTTTCCAATCATTGTTTGAAACTATATCCATCATCAATAATCTGTTTTTGTAAATAGCTTGGGATTTGATTTTAATAATAATCTCATCTTCGATTAATGATTCATCAAATTCATTGACCAGTCCCCTTTTGATAACATTATTTTTATTAACAGGAATTTTAATATTTTCTGTAGGCAAAAAATTTGCATTTAGATCCTGGGATCTGAAACCGGAAATATCATAGCCTTGTTGTTTTAATATTTCGCCATATTTATACTTTTTTTCGTCTTTTGTAATAAAATCCATAATAAGACTCAAATCTATCGTGTCATTGGTAATTTCCTCTTTTATAATATAATCTCGAGTACCATGCTTGTATTTATCATGTGTAAGATTTGAAGGTATGGGGTCACTCTCGTATGCTTTTCTCTTCATTTGATCAATATACCAATCAGTACTCAATAAGCTTGTATTTACTACTCTAACATCTGTACGGATACCTTCAATTTCCTGCGCATACCATAATGGGAATGTGTCGTTATCCCCAATTGTAAATAAAATTGCATTTGGATCGCATGAGTTCAAATAATTTTTTGCCATTGATAGTGCAGAATATCTTCCGCTTCTATCATGATCATCATAATTATTAGCAAATAAATTCACAGGGACAGCTATCAAACAAATTACAAATGATAATATTTGAGCAAACCTTATTTTTAGTGATGTGAAAATTTTGGAAATATAATATCCGCCAAGGCCAATAAATATTGAAAAAACGTAAAACGAACCAACTAAGGAATAGTCTCTTTCTCTAGGCTCAAAAGGACGCACATTGGTATATATCTGTATAGCTAAACCTGTAAAAATGAAAAAAGTTAGAAAAACCCAAAAATACTCTTTGTTTATTTTGAACAAGAAATAACAACCTAAAAGACCAAGTAAAAGAGGTAGAAGAAAATAAGTATTTCTTCCCTTATTATTCAAAATATCAGAGGGTAAATTTTTCTGAGAAATACCCAGGATAATTTCATCTAAAAGATGTATTCCTGAAATCCAATTTCCATGAAGATCCATTTTGCCCTGAATATCATCTTGTTTTCCTGAAAAGTTCCACATGAAATATCTCAAATACATATAACCAATTTGATAATCAACCAGGTAGTATAAATTTGAGAGTACTGAAGGTTTTTTTATTTCCAAAAATTGGCCGTATTGTTTTAAGAAATTATGAAAATCTTCATAGTCAATATTTCCTAGATTAATTTCATTTTTGAAATCATTCACTAGAGTTTTTATACTTTCTTCGTTTTTGTAATTAAGTTTTATATCAAAGTCAAGGAATCCTGTGTAATTTAAATAATTTTTTGCATGTTCAGAACTCCACATCCTTGGAAGAAATGAAGCATGTTTGGAATTAAAATTTTGAATTGCGTTCTTATAATCATTGACAATTATATATTTTCCGTTAATTAAATCTTTTTCATATTTTGGATTGTCATCCTTGTATGGTTTTATTTTATCCAATCCTGAGTATTGATCGGTAAAAAGTGGCCCGTAGAACAAATAAGTTTTTGGATATTGTTCAAGATTATAATAAGCAAGTAATTCTCTTGCATTAGATGGGTTATTTTCATTGATTACCACATTTGCATTAGCTCTTACAGGAAGAATTAACCATGAAGAGAAACCGATAAGAATAAATAATATGCAATGAACACATGTATTAGTATTAATCAGTTTTTTCTTTTCGGTATGCTTAATTAGGTAGGTGAAGAAAACAACAATAATTATAAATGAAATTAAAGTACCA
>NTKO01000011.1 GCA_002457735.1 Bacteroidetes bacterium MED-G13
CAAAATATGATGGAAATTGCCTCCATAAATGGAAAATTAGAAGTTTTAGATTTTTCCTTTGACTTAGAAAATAGATATACAGTTTGGAGTGGTATAATTGGAGGCACATTTCTAATGCTGTCCTATTTTGGAACAGATCAGAGTCAGGTCCAAAGATACTTGTCTGGAAAATCCCTCAGAGAAATGCAATTAGGAATGATATTTAATGGAATGCTAAAAGTACCAATGCAATTTTTTATTTTATTCATCGGAGTAATGGTATTCGTTTTTTATCAATTTAATCTATCACCTTTGAACTTTAATCCACAAGCAAACAATTTAATACATGGATCATCATACGAAAACGAATACAAAAGTTTAAATAATAAATTAAATGAAATTCACTTTGAAAAAGTTGGTAAGATTAATGAGTTTATTGAAGATAATACTGAGATCAAAAAAATTGAACTTGTAAGATTAGAAAACGAAGAAAAAAAAATTAGACAAAAAGCAAAATCATTAATTGAAAAAGCAGGAGCTGAAAAATCAAAAAAAATAGAAACAAATGATAAAGATTATATTTTTATAAATTTTATTTTAAACCATCTTCCCAAGGGGTTGATTGGGCTTATTATCGCTGTTATCCTTAGTGCAGCCATGTCATCAACATCAAGTGAAATTAATGCCCTAGCAACAACAACAAGCATGGATCTAATTAAAAGAAACTACAGAAATATTGATGAAAAGAAAATAGTCTATTTGACTAAAGTTTTTACATTTTTTTGGGGAATTTGTGCAATTATTATTGCATGTGTTGCATTTCTAGCAGATAATTTGATCCAACTTGTAAATATCATCGGGTCAATTTTTTACGGAAATGTACTTGGGATTTTTCTATTAGCTCTTTTTACAAAAAAAATTCGATCTCTTTCGGTATTTACTTCTGCAATAATTACTCAAATTGCAATAATTTATATTTGGTGGATTGATATTATTCCGTTTCTTTGGCTAAATGTTCTTGGATGTTTTCTTGTAACTGCCCTATCAGCCATAATTGAACTTTTCATATCTATTTCAAATTTTTCCAGTTCTGAATAGAAGCTTTATTCATTTTAATATAATTTTCATTTCCTGATTTTTCTGCCATTTTTAATGATTTTTTTGCAACCGAAATAGCTTTTTTGAGTAATTTATTTTCTGCTAAAATCAAGGAATATTGTCTCAATTGCCAGAATCTTGGATTTTCATTAGAATTCATTGCTAATTCCATGTATTCTAATGCTTTTTTTGCATCAATTTTTTGATCATTCATAAATACTGCAGCTTTATAATAGTCAGAAAATGTTGGGTTATTATTTAAAACCTCAGAAATTTTTAACATTACATTTTTGGTAGTTGGCACGGTAATGCGAACCGGAACGTAAGTGTTATCCCATAGAATTGCCATAACCGCAGCATCATTACTCAAATAATCAAAAGATATCTGTAAAGTCTCAGTTTTTATAGGCTCAGTTAAATTGTATGCATCAACCCTCGTTTTTAAAACAACTTTGTTTTCATCCCAATTTCTTGGAACACCCCAGACATCAGTTTCAGCGTAAAAAATGATATCCCAAAAATTTTTATTGGGTATTGTATACAATGAATAAGTACCCGCTTTTATAGTAGTTGAGTTAATTAACACATCATCAGAAAATGAGATTTTTGTACTTTCATCAGCTCCAGTTCTCCAAATTTTGTCATAAGGTACTAGAGAACCAAAGATGTTTCTATTTTTCACAGAAGGCCTGGAATATTCAACACTAATTTCTGTCAAACCAACTGTTTGAAACACCGTTGATTTTGGACTTGCAGCAGGGATTTCAAGCTGTGCGATTATCATGTTAAATGAAAGAAATACAAACAAATTGAATATGCGTTTCATATTTATAAAGTTTTATTAGTTTTGTTTCAAATTTAATGAAATAATATTATGAACAAGTATATCACAGAATTTATAGGAACTTTTTTTCTAGTTTTAATCATAGGTATTACAAATAATCCAATTGCAATCGGAATTGGTCTTTCGGTTCTAGTCTACATGGGTGCTCACATCTCTGGAGCTCACTATAATCCCGTGGTATCATTGGCTATGTTTATTCAAAAAGAAATTAACAAATCGGAACTACTGTATTATATTATTTCACAGCTAACAGCATCTGTTGCTGCAACCTTTGCAATACAAAATTTTGATATTAATTCATTTGAAGTTGTTGCAAATACGAGTAATAGAGCTTCTTTTCTTATGGCTGAAATACTTTTTACTTTTCTACTTGTTTTTGTAATATTAAATGTCGCATTGCACCCAAAACTAAAAAATAATCAATTTTATGGTTTTGCAATTGGTTTAACTGTAGCAGCTGGCGCTTTGACTGTTGGGAATATTTCTGGAGCTGTATTTAATCCAGCTGTCAGTTTTGGACCCACATTTTTTGCAATATTAGATCCAAATGAGCTTTCATCAGCTGTACAGTCCAATGACTTCTTTTTCTACTATTTAATTGCGACATTAATTGGCTCATTAATTGCTAGTTATCTCTTTAAAAGAGTGAATTAATGTTTTTTGATGAATACCAAATTGAAAAATTAGAAAAAATTTACAGGGTAAACCTAATGAATTCTTGTTCTGGTTACAAATCAGCAAATTTAATTGGAACAATTTCTAAAAATGGCCAATATAATCTTGCAGTTTTTAGTTCGATTGTTCATTTAGGTTCTAATCCACCTCTTTTGGGATTTTTTCTTAGACCAACAGAAGTCGTTCCAAGACATACTTACCTTAACATTAAGGAAAGGGAGTTTTACACGATAAATTCAGTTGATATATTGAATTTTGAAAAAGCGCACCACACATCTGCTAAATACCCCAGAGATATCAGTGAATTTGATATCACAGGAATAAAGCCAAAAATTACCCATAATTTCCCAGCACCATTTGTTGATTCATCAAATATTAAAATTGGAATGAAGTTTGTAGAAGAGTTAAAAATCAAACATAACAGATCAAGGTTAATAGTTGGAAAAATAGTTAGTTTGGATGTAAAGGATGAAATGATAAACGATGATGGCTTTATAGACCTTTATAAATCCCAAATAGCAACAATTAGCGGATGTGATGGTTATTCATTTCCTAAAAAAAATGAAAGAAAAGGTTACCAAAAGCCACGCAAAATCAAATAAAAGCTATTTACCGACAAAAGAATGTCCAGTTTGTAAACGTCCATTTACATGGAGAAAAAAATGGAAAAGAAATTGGGATTTTGTAATCTACTGTTCAAAAAAATGTAAACAAATTGGAAGAGGTTAACATAATTTTACCTAATCAACTTTTTGAAAATAATCCACTTTTCAAATTAAACCTCCCAACCTTTCTCATAGAGGAAACTATTTTCTTTAAAGAATTCAATTTTCATAAACAAAAAATATTTTTCCACAGAATTGGCATGAAAAAATATGAAAAACATTGCAAAAAATTTTTGTCAGAAGTATTTTATTTAGAATCAAAAGACAAAAATGCAAATATTAGAGAATTAGTAATCTCACTAAAATTGAGTGGATTAAAAAAAATCAACCTAGTTCAATTTGATGACAACTGGCTAAAAAAAAGATTAATTTCCGCCTCTGAGGGGATATCATTAAATTTCATTGAAACGCCACAATTTTTAAATACATTAGATCAAAATAGTATTTTTTTTAAAAAAGATAAATCAAAATTTTTCCAAACAAGCTTCTATAAATCACAAAGAAAGAGACTCGATATTTTGATGACTAATAACAAACCCTGTGGTGGAAAATGGACATATGATGATGAAAACAGAAAAAAATATCCCGCAAAAAAAACTCCACCTGACATTAAGTTTCCAGCAATTAGTAATTCAAATTATTATCATGATTCAGTTAAATATATTGATGATAATTTTAAAGATAATATTGGAAAGTTAAACGAAAATTTCACGTACCCCACAGATCATAACGAAGCAAAAATATGGTTTGAAAATTTTTTAAATGAAAGATTTCTTGAATTTGGAGATTATGAAGATGCTATTGTAAAAGAATCTTCCATATTAAATCACAGCTTAATATCTCCTCTACTCAACTCAGGTTTATTAACACCTAAGTATGCAATCGAAAGAATTTTAACTTTTGCGGAGCAAAAAAATATACCTATTAATTCAAATGAAGGAATCATCAGACAAATTATAGGATGGAGAGAATTTATTAGAGGAATATACGTTGTAAAAGGTTCATATGAAAGAACACGAAATTTCTGGAATTTTAAAAAAGAAATGCCAAAATCATTCTACACTGGAAATACGGGAATTGATCCTGTTGATGATTGTATTAAGAAGCTACTAAATACTGGATATTTACATCATATTGAAAGGCTTATGGTGATCGGTAATTTTATGTTTTTATGTGAAATTAAGCCTGATGCTGTTTACAATTGGTTTATGGAATTATTTATTGATTCTTATGACTGGGTGATGGTACCAAATGTTTATGGAATGAGTCAGTATGCTGATGGTGGTTTAATGTCAACAAAACCTTACATAAGCAGCAGTAATTATATTATGAAAATGAGTAATTACAAAAAAGGGGATTGGCAACAAATATGGGATGCTCTCTATTGGAGATTTATTTCTAATAATACAGATTTTTTTAAGTCCAACCCCAGGTTGTCAATGATGGTTATCACACTAAACAGAATGAATAAAGATAAACTAGACAACCACCATAAAATAGCAAATGATTTTTTAAATAATCTCAAATGATTTTTAATTCTACATACACTGACCCAGAAAAAGATCTTGAGGTTGATAAGATTATTGGAAAAAAATTTAATTTGATTGAATCAATTATTATGGGTGGAATAGGATCTAAAAGACTCATTTTAGACAGTTTCAGTGTAAAATTTGAAGATTATATTAAAGATGGCTTTGATTTAAATTATGTAAATATAGAACTCAGAAAAAAAGGAATTAAAGTTTTTATTACTAACAGGCAAAACCGAATTACCTGGGTTATTCCTTACTACAGACTGGTAATTTATAAAACCCCATTTTTTTCAATTCACTGTAACGGCAGTTTTCTAAAATTTAGCAACAAGCTAAACCACAAAGAAAATTTATCATTTTTTAGAAAGCTTGTTAAAATAAAATCTAATCAATTTTAAACAAATGTTTAGAAAATTTAATGGCACAGATATTGATAGAATCATAGAAATGGCATGGGAAGATAGAACTACTTTTGATGCTATTTACAAAGACTTTGGATTAAGTGAATCTAAGGTAATCCATTTGATGAGAATAAACCTAAAGCCGTCAAGTTTTAGGCTTTGGAGAAGAAGGGTTACTGGTAGAAAGACAAAACACTTAAAAAAAAGGGATTTTGCTGAAGGTAGATTTAAATGTAGCAGACAAAAGCACATTAGTTTAAATAAAATTAGTAAACGCAAATGAAAATTATTGAAAAGGCAATTGAGTTTGAAAATAGAAAGCACACTTATAAAAGCACAAATGAAAAAATTGTTGCATCCAGAGAGGTTAAAAATCTCATTTTAGACTTAAACGAAGTTTATAAAAAAAATAAAGATTCTGAAATAATGGAAATGATGAAACGGCTTACTGCTATAAAGAGAAAAGTAGAAAAAAGATTAAAAGGTAGACCACAAGCTTAAATGAAGAATATTGTAATAATTGGTGGTACTAAAGGAATTGGAAAAGCTATTGTAAATTCTCTTGTAACCAATAATAATATAACTTGTTTAAGCAGAAATAAATCTGATTTTTCTCATGACAACTACAGTCACATTAAATACAATTCTTTAGTAGATGAGTTGCCTGAAATTCAATCTGTTGATTGTTTGATATATTGTCCTGGCTCAATTAATTTAAAACCAATTACTAATTTAAGCATTGATGATTTTAGAGACGATTTTGAAATTAATGTTATCGGAGCCGTTAAGTGCATAAAAAAGTACTTACCACAACTTAAAAGTGGTGATAAGCCATCTATATTGTTATTTAGTACGGTAGCCACCAAATTAGGTATGCCATATCACGCTTCTGTTTCTGTTGCAAAATCTGGTATTGATGGACTTGTCAAAACCTTAGGAGCTGAATTGTCTCCAAAAATTAGAATTAATGCCATTGCTCCAACTATTACTGATACAGAATTGGCTTCAAAAATCTTAAGAAATGAAAAAGTTATTGAAAATTTGATTGAAAGACACCCACTAAAAAAAATATTATCTGCTGATGAAGTGTCAAAAATGGCAGAATTTTTAATATCTGATAAATCATCATCAATTTCAGGTCAAATTTTTAATATGGATGCAGGAATAGTTTCCTTCAAAAGTTAATTATATGGTAAAGATTGTTAGTATTTCGATGATTATGATTTTAACCTTCACAGGAATAAAGATGATTAATAGCCCTGAAAACAATTTTTCTGATATGAAATCTATTTATGAAATTCCCCTCAAAGATATTAAAGGGAATCCCCTTGATCTTAGTAAATTTAAGGGCAAATATATGTTGTTTGTAAACGTTGCTTCCAAATGTGGTTTTACAAAACAATACAAAGAATTACAGCAACTTTATGTTAATAATCAAGATAAAATAGTTGTCATTGGCGTGCCCTGTAACCAATTTGGCAATCAGGAACCGGGAAACGAAAAGCAGATATCTCTTTTTTGTTCTGAGAAATATAATGTTAGTTTTCCTTTGACAGAAAAAATAAAAGTCAGAGGTTCTGATAAGCACATGCTTTACACATGGCTAACCTCCAAAGAGTTGAATGGAAGTAAAAACTCAAGTGTGAAATGGAATTTTCAAAAGTACTTGGTAAGCCCTGAGGGAAATTTAGTCGATTATTGGTATTCTCTAACTAATCCCTCCAGCTCTAAAATTACCAATTATCTAAGATGAAAATTTATTCTTTAAACAGGTCTATTAATATTCCTGTAACTAAATTAGAAGCTTGGAATTTCTTCAGTAATCCTTATAATCTTTCTGTAATTACACCAAAATCTATGAATTTTAAGG
This sequence comes from Bacteroidetes bacterium MED-G13, assembly GCA_002457735.1. Lineage (GTDB taxonomy): Bacteria > Bacteroidota > Bacteroidia > Flavobacteriales > Flavobacteriaceae > MED-G13. The sequence continues at coordinate 7,065 of NTKO01000011.1, forward strand.
TTTTACAAGTAGACTCAGATAAAATTTACGATGGCCAGCATATACACTATAAAGTTTCTCCCCTATTTGGAATCAATTTGAAATGGACCTCACTTATTTCAGAGGTGGTCGAACAAAAATGTTTTACTGACACCCAGGTAAATGGTCCTTATAAATATTGGCATCACAAACATATTTTTAAAAAAATTAGTGGAGGTATTAAGATTATAGATGAAATTCACTACTCACTCCCATTTGGTCTTATTGGTAGTATTTTCCATCCAATTTTAGTTAAAAACAAACTTGACCACATTTTTAGATACAGAAATTCAAGAATTAAAGAAATATTTGGGGAAATAAAATGAAAACCTTTTCAATTTTTTGGTTTAGAAGAGACATTAGAATAAAAGATAATATTGGATTATCTGAAGCTACAAAATCTAAATACCCTGTTATACCAATATTCATTTTTGATGAAAAAATAACCGAAAATTTACCCAAAAATGACTCGAGAATTAATTTTATTCACAAAAATTTAAGAAAATTGAACAATTTACTTGTCGAAAAATTTAATTCTAAACTTCAGGTATTTAAAGGAAATCCCATTGAAATAATTGATAAAATAGTAAAAGAGTATAATGTTAAAGAGGTTTATACCAATCATGACTATGAGCCATATGCTATTAAAAGGGATAATTTTATTTATAATAATTTAAAAAGTAAAAAAATACCTTTCTACACTTTTAAAGATCAAGTTATTTTTGAAAAAAATGAAGTACTTAAAGACAATGGATCTCCATATGTGGTTTTTACTCCTTACATGCGCAAATGGAAACAGAACCTCAAGAAAAATTATTCAGTTCTAGAGAATAACGAATTGTGCAATAATTTTCATAATCTAGATAAATACAATCTCAAAGAAATTAGTGAATATGGTTTTGAGAAGAACATTTCAGAAGTAATTAATTTTGATGTTTCGAAAAAAATAATTGAAGAGTACGAAAAAAAGAGAAATTTCCCGTCGCTAAATTCAACTTCTAAAATTGGCCCTTTCCTTAGGTTTGGAGTAATTAGTATTAGATCTCTTGTTAAATATGTTTTAAAATTCAGTAACGAAACATTTTTAAATGAACTTATTTGGAGAGAATTTTTTATGCAAATTCTTTTTCATTTCCCAAAAAGCTCAAAAAGTAGCTTTAAATCGAAGTATGATAATATAAAATGGGTCAATGATATAAAGATGTTTGAAGCATGGAAAAATGGTAAAACTGGTTTTCCAATTGTTGATGCTGGTATGAATGAGTTAAATAAAACTGGGTTCATGCATAATAGAGTCCGAATGATAACTTCTAGTTTTCTTTGCAAACAACTACTTATTGATTGGAGGTGGGGTGAAAAATATTTTGCATTAAAACTTAATGATTATGAAATGTCAAGTAATGTTGGAAACTGGCAATGGGCATCTGGATCAGGGGTAGATGCTGCTCCTTATTTTAGAATTTTTAATCCTTATACCCAGATTGAAAAATTTGATAAAAACTATGATTACATTAACAATTGGATAGACCTAAATAATAAATATCCTAAGGAAATTGTTAATCATAAACAAGCAAGAGAGAATTGTCTAAAAACGTATAAGATGTATGTCTAAGTTAAACTCTATCAATTTTTGCACCCAAAGCTTTTAGTCTTTCATCAATATTTTCATACCCCCTATCTATCTGCTCAATATTATGTATAATGGATTCACCTTTTGCAGATAAAGCAGCTATTAATAAAGAAATCCCAGCACGAATATCTGGAGAACTCATGACAGTACCCTTAAGAGTAGATTTAAAGTCATGTCCGATAACTGTAGCACGATGAGGATCACATAAAATAATTTTTGCACCCATATCAATTAATTTATCTACAAAAAAGAGTCTACTTTCAAACATCTTTTGATGAATCAATAAACTTCCTCTCGCTTGGGTTGCAATAACCAATAATATGCTTAACAGATCGGGACTTAGACCAGGCCAAGGCGCATCTGAAATAGTAAGAACTGATCCATCAATATAATTTTTGATTTCATAACCATTCTCATGTTCATTAATCAAAAGATCATCATTTTCTTTAATTAAATTAATACCAAGTGATTTAAATGCATTAGGAATAATACCAAGGTTTTCCCAGCTTACATTTTTTATTCTTATACTACTTTTGGTCATAGCTGCAAGTCCTATCCAACTACCAATTTCAATCATATCTGGAAGAACCTTGTGATTTGCACCTCCCAGAGAATCAACACCATTAATTTTTAATAGATTAGAACCTAAACCAGATATTTTTGCACCCATAGAGATCAAAAGTTTACAAAGTTGTTGAATATATGGTTCACACGCAGCATTATAAATTGTTGTTTCACCTTTTGCAAGGGATGCAGCCATAATAATATTTGCCGTACCTGTAACAGAAGCCTCCTCCATCAAAATATAAGTTCCAACTAATTTTTTAGCTTTTACAGAATAAAAGCGACTTTCTTTATCATATGTGAAATGAGCGCCTAACTTAATTAACCCACCAAAGTGAGTATCAAGCCTCCTTCTTCCAATTTTATCTCCACCTGGTCTTGGAATGCTAGCAATTCCAAATCTAGCTAGCAGTGGGCCAACAATCATAATTGATCCTCTTATACTTTTGCCATCTGTCTTAAATTTTTCAGAACTTAAGGATTTTAAATTAATTTGTTCAGCTTTAAAGCTGTATTTATTAGGATTAATTTTATTTACTTTAACACCAATTGATGAAAGAAGATTGATTAACTTATTAACATCTATAATTTCAGGAATATTACTTACAACTACCTCTTCAGATGTTAAAAGAGTAGCACATATAATTTGAAGAGCTTCATTTTTAGCTCCTTGAGGAACAACATCACCATTTAATTTGCTACCACCTTGTATTCTAAAAGTTTGCACACTTTATATAATTAAAATCTTTTACGACCCTTATTATTTTTCTTAAAATACTTCTTGTTAGAATATCTCTTTTTGGATCTTATTAAAACAGATGAATCTAGTAAAGTTTCTTTGGAGTTTCGAAGATCAATTTTAGAATCTGATAATTCGTAGAGATGATCAAAAATAACTTGGTCTTCAACACTATCTTTATTCCAATTTAAAAAGCATTTTTTCATATGATTTGCTATTGTATAAAGCAGTGCCTCTTTCTTATCTCCCGAATCCCATTTTACAGCTTCATCAATCATAATCTTAATGTTGTTTCCATAAAATCTATACTTTGGAAAATTTTGAGGATAGGATAATGGATCTGGCTTAGCCAAAAGCTCTTCTTTTTTAGGTTTATCAAAAGGAGAATCAACATCTAAATCGAAATCAGACATTATAAAAAGTTGATCCCATAATTTATGCTGAAAATCAGATACATCTCTTAAATGTGGTTGTAAATTACCCATCACAGAGATTATCGATTTGGCAATTTTATTTCTTTCATCTTTGGACTTCTGAGAAGATGCATGATGAATCATTTTTTGGATATGTCTTCCATACTCCGGAATAATCAAATCTTCCCTTACTGAATTATATTCTAAATTATCTTTCAATTTTTTTTTATTAGGTGAATAATACTTCGCAAATTACAAAAAAATGTTTTGTAGATTACAATAAAATCACATTTTCAGTTTTCTCTGAAACTTCTTCGTATTTTTTGATAATATAATCTGGATTTTCTACAATTAAGGAGACAGATAACGAAATATATTTTCCATTTTTTGATAACTTAACAATAAATTCTGCAGATGAATTACTAAATATTTCCTTAATAATTTGACTTTGATCACCATCTTCACTAAAAATAAATTTAAATATATATTTTGATGGCCATGAACTAGTTTCTTTTAAAAGTTTTTTCAGATTATGATAAAAAACTTTATTCTCGCTGCTCATATTTTTATAATAATTAAATTTACATATCAATTTAATCATAATAAACGAATTTTATACTAAATGAGAGTTGTTATCACAGGAGGGCCTGGAACTGGAAAAAGTTCAATAATTGAGTCCCTTAAGAAAATGAATTTTAATGTATTTAACGAGTCCTCAAGGGAAGTAACAAAAAAGTATAAAAACAATGATTCTGAGCAATATTTTTTATCAAACCCTATAGACTTTAGTAATATTTTGATGGATAAAAGAAAGAAGCAATTTGAAGAAGGATCAAAAAGTAAAAATGATTATTTTTTTTATGACAGAGGTATCCCAGATATTTTAGCATACCTAAACTTTAAAAAAATTGAATATAAAAGTTCAATGATGAAAGAAATTTTAAAATTCAATTATGATACAATTTTTATTGCAGAGCCTTGGGAAGCAATATATACAAATGATTCAGAGAGGTACGAAACATATAATGAGTTACTAGAAATTGATTTTCATATTAAAAAAATGTATAAACAATTAGGATATAAAATTATTATTCTTCCAAAAAAATCTGTAAATGACAGAGTAACATTTATATTAAAAACTGTACATTGAAAAAAATAAAAATAAATATTATTTTCATGGGTACATCAGAGTTTGGAGTACCAACCCTGAATCAAATTGCAAATAATTTTAATCTGTTAGCAATTGTTACAAACTATGATAAACCATCTGGAAGAGGCCTGAAAATTAGAAATTCTGCTGTTAAAAAATATGCCATAAGAAAAGATATTGAGCTTTTACAACCTAAAAATTTAAAGGATCCAACCTTTGTCGAAAAAATAAAAAAATTTAAACCGGATTTTATAATTGTTGTAGCATTCAGAATGCTACCTAAAGTTATTTGGAGTATTCCAAATCTTGGAACAATAAATTTACATGCCTCACTGCTTCCTAATTACAGAGGTGCAGCTCCGATTAATTGGGCTTTAATTAACGGAGAAAAATATACAGGTGTAACTACTTTTTTTATTGATGATAAAATTGATACAGGAGATATTTTATTGCAGAAAAGAATAAAAATCAACAAAACTGATAATGCTGAAGATTTACACAACTCCCTTAGTAAAATAGGCTCATTATTAATAAATGAAACAATTAATGGAGTGGTAAATAACAGTATTAAATCTAGTAAACAAGAACCCAATAAATCCTATAAAACTGCATATAAATTAAATAAGTATAATATTAAAATAAATTGGAAAAGCAAAGCAATTGATATATACAATAAAATTAGAGGATTATCTCCATACCCTGGAGCAAGAACAACAATTATTGATTCTAATGACAACACAAAAAAAAATATTATAATCTATGATAGCGAATATAAACTTATAAATAATAAGCTTAACCCTGGACATATTATTATTTCAAAAAATGATTTTAAAATAAACTGTATTGACGGTTATATTCAGTTGATAGATATTAAAATTGAGGGTAAAAAAAGAATGAAAATAAAGTCTTTTTTAAATGGTTTTAACATTAAAAATCATTTAACAGCAGAATGAAAAAAATAAATCCAGGTAATTTATTAATATCAACACCAAATATTCTATCTGATTACTATTTTAAAAGATCAATAGTTTTGATAACTGAAATAAATGATAAAGAGGTTATTGGATTAATTATTAATAATCAACTGGATTATAATCTTACGGATATAGATTCATCAGTTAATGAAAAAAAAATAAAAGTCTTTTCTGGTGGTCCAGTTAATCAAGATAATTTATTTTTTATTCATAATGAACCAGGAATTATCAAAAACAGCAGATTTTGTTATGACAATATATATTTTGGTGGAGATTATGAGAAACTTGTTAAAATAATTAATAACAAAGCTTTTTATTGGAAAAATAAAGTAAAATTTTTTTCAGGTTATTCAAGCTGGACACTTGATCAATTAAATGAAGAGATAAAAGAAGGAAGTTGGATTATTAAAAGTAAAAAAAACACCAATGTTTTTGAAAATAATGTAAAAAATTTATGGAAAAACGAAATTAAAAAATCTAATTCTGAGTTTAAAATATGGCTAAATGCGCCAAACGACCCGCAGAATAATTAAGTAGAGCCCAAAACCATTTTTAAATCAGATATATGATTAGTCCACAACAATTTGGACTCCTCAACCTCATCCTCATCCTCTGCAAAATCTGTTACAATCAAAGATACATCTTTAGTAATTTCATCAAACTGAATTCTAAATTCAAAGAAATAATTTGTTGTTTCATCATCCATCCACTGAAATTTAATTTTTTCACCATTAGTTTTTTGTAATAATTTTGCTTTTTCCTCTGAACCATCCCAGATAAAAATAAAAATTTCTCCTCTTGAATTCACATTATCAGCAAACCACTCAGATAATCCAGATGGAGTAGATATGTACTGAAAAAGCAGCTTTTGAGAAGCTTTTATGGGGAATTCCATTTCAAATTTTACTCTATCACTCATGTTAGTTTAATTTGATTGATGTTAATATATACATTTATTCTTTTCAAAATAAAAAATAGGTAAATAATTTATTAGCATAAGTTGAATAAAAAAGATTATAACTTTATATTTGGCAACAATTTTAAAGGGCGAGATAGCTCAGTTGGTCAGAGCGTCGGATTCATAACCCGGAGGTCCCGAGTTCAAATCTCGGTCTCGCTACTAAAAAAATAATAAAAGAGATGATATATAATTATAGTTTAACCGTTTTTCAATTTCGAAATCAATTGATCAAACGATAATTTTTCTTGATCACCACTTTTCATATGTTTTAGCGTAAAAATCTTGCTTTTTTTCTCTTCTTCACCATATAAAATAACAAATGTTATTTCTTTTTGGTTTGCATATTTTAACTGTTTTTTTAGAGGTATAAAATCAGGACAAAAATCAGAAATAATACCTGCATTCCTAAACGCAGTAGTAAATTTGATAATGTCTTCAGTAAAATCAGTTCCGAAATTTGTAAACAATACTTTTACCATTTTGCTCTTAAACTCAGGAAATAATTTTAATTCATCCAACGTTAAAAATATTCTATCTAAACCAAAACTAATTCCAATACCGCTTGTATCATTTACCCCAAATATTTCTGTTAAATTATCATATCTACCTCCCCCAGCAATAGAACCATAACTTTTATTTTTTTGAACTACCTCAAAAATAACTCCGGTATAATAATCTATTCCCCTAGCCAATGACATATCAAAAACTAGACTTGATATTAAGAGCTTTTGCTTGGAAAAATAATTGAAAATGAATTCCAACTCATGTAGACCCTGACTACCAATAATAGATTTTTCAAAAAAATTCTTAAAATAATCCATATTTGAGTTAATATTATATGATTTTGCGATTAAATCAAAAATTGAATCAATTTGATTAGAAGAAAACCCCTTAATTTTAAGATTATCTTTAATTTTTTTGCTTTCAACTTTATCGAGCTTATCCAACTGATTAACCAATATTGAAAATTTATCTTGACAATCTAAAATTTCACATAAACCTAACAAAAGTTTCCTGTTATTTAACTTTATTATACAACCATTCAAATGAAGATCATTAAAGACATTATCGAACAAATAAATAAATTCAATTTCTTGCATCATGGATTTGGAACCAATAACATCAGCATCACATTGTAAGAACTCTCTGAATCTTCCTTTTTGAGGTTTATCCGCTCTCCAAACATTTTGAATCTGTGACCTTTTAAAAGGAAATATTAATTCATTAAAATTTTGAGATACATATCTAGCAAATGGGACTGTTAAATCATATTTCAAAGCTTTATCACAAATGTTATTTGCAAGATTGGAAACATCTTCAAAATTTAATTTATCAGGATTTAACCCATTTAAAAAATTTCCTGATTTTAAAATCTTAAATATCAAACGCTCACCCTCATCACCATATTTACCTAATAAAGTTGAAGTTTTTTCAAAACTTGGGGTTTCCAAAGGAAAATATCCGTACTTAGTGAAATTTTCTTTAATTATATCAAGAATATAATTTCTCTTATAAATCTGGATTGGTCCAAAGTCTCGGGTTCCTTTGGCTGGGAGTGGCTTCTGCATGATATAAATTTAATTAATTTAAAAAAAAAACACCTACAAAATGCAGGTGTTTTAAAACTTATTTTAGATTTAACTATTTTTTTTCTGCAATAACATCAAAGGGAACTTCAAATATCACATCTCGATGTAATCTAATTTTAGCTTTGTATGAGCCTAACTGCTTAATATTATTTCCACTAATTATAATAGATTTTTTATCTAATTCTACTCCGTTATTAATTAATTCTTTTGAAATATCATTATTATTTACTGAACCAAATAATTTAGTACCCTCACCTACTTTAGCTTTAATTTTAATTTTGATTTTTGAAATTGTTTTTTCTAACTCTTTAGCATTTTCAATAATTTTTTTATCCTTGACAACCCTCTGTCTCAGATTTTCAGCTAAAACTTTTTTTGCTGACGGAGTAGCTAGTATAGCTGAGCCATTGGGAATCAAAAAATTTCTTCCAAAACCATTTTTAACTTCAACTATATCGTCTTTAAAACCAACACCCTCAACGTCTTTTTTTAAAATAATTTCCATAGTGATAAATTTTATTTTAGAAGATCAGCAACATATGGTAAAAGCGCAAGGTGTCTTGCTCTTTTTACCGCTACAGAAACTTTTCTTTGATACTTTAACGAGGTTCCAGTAATTCTTCTTGGCAAAAGTTTACCTTGTTCATTAATAAATTGCAGCAAAAAATCAGAGTCTTTATAATCAACATATTTTATTCCATACTTTTTAAATCTACAATATTTTTTAACAGTTGAATTGTCAATATCAAGCGGGGTTAAATATCTAATTTCACCGCTTTTTTTACCAGATGCTTCTTCTTGAATTGTTGACATAATTATACTTTTTTAGTTTTACTTCTTTCTCTTCTTTTTTCAGCCCAATGAACTGCATGCTTATCTAGTTTAACAGTTAAGTATCTCATGAACCTTTCATCTCTTCTAAACTCAAGTTCAAGATCGGAAATAATATTTGGATCAACAGTATATTCAAATAAGTGATAAAAACCACTTTTTTTATTTTGGATTGGATAAGCTAGTTTTTTTAAACCCCAATCCTCTTTTGAAATAAATTTAGCACCTTTGGATGTTAAAAACTTTTCATATGTCAGGACTGTTTCCTTTGTCTGTTCATCAGACAAAACGGGATTTAAAATGAAAACAGTTTCGTAATGATTCATTATTGTTTTTTTTATTAATGCGTGCAAAAATATATAATTTTCTGATGTTTTGATAATTTTTTGTTCACTATTTTTAGGAGGGAACAAGGTATATTAAAAAAATTAATAGGGATCAACATCTACAATTATCCTCACAGGCCTGAATTCTGAAATTGACTGCAAGGAATTAATTGATTTTTTAATTATATTTTTTACACCTGATAATGAATAATCATCAGGAATTTTTATCAAGACACTTTTCAAATATTTATTTCTGATTCTTGAAATATATGGAAACTCTGGGCCAAGAATATTAGATTTAAAATATGGGTATACCCTACGATGAAACCACTTAGAAGAATTATTTACCTTATTAATATTCTGATGTTTAAATGTTATTTTTATAAGCTTTACGTATGGAGGATATTTAAAACTTTCTCTGTCCAATATTTGTTCTTGAAAGAAATTAGTTTCTTTTCCATAAATAATTTTCTGTAGTATTTGGTTATTTGGGTTATTAGATTGTATAATTACTTCTCCTTTTTCATCAGATCTTCCTGATCTACCCGAAACTTGTTGAACAAGTTGAAAACAACGCTCATATGACCTAAAATCAGGATAATTTAATGAATTATCAATATTCATTATTCCTACCAAATTAACATTTTTAAAATCTAAGCCTTTTGTTACCATTTGTGTTCCTATTAAAACATCAAATTCTAAATTTTCAAAAGATTGAATTATTGTCTTATAACTATTTTTTCCTCTAGTTGTGTCATGATCTAATCTTGCAACTCTCAAATCTGGGAAAAAATCTTTTAACTCTAATTCTACTTGCTCTGTTCCAAAGCCCTTGGAAATCAAATCTCTACTGCCACATTTTATGCAATTATTGATTGATTTTTCCTCAAATCCACAATAATGACATTTTAAGGAATTTTTTGATAAATGCAATGTGAGACTTACATCACAATTTATACATCTTGGTACGTGATGACAATCATTACATTCTAATACAGGAGAGTAACCTCTTCTATTTTGAAATAATATAGTTTGCTTACCTTGCTTTTGACTTAATTTAATTTTTTGAAGTAAAATATCAGAAAATAATCCATATTTTTTCTTTTTATTCTTTTTTTCTAGCATGTCAACTAATTGAATTTCAGGCATAGGAATATTTTTATAGCGCTGGTTTAATTCAACATATGCAAACTTTTCTGTAATCTTTGCATTTAAATAACTTTCAACAGAGGGTGTAGCAGTGCCTAATAAAATATTAGCACCATGGATATTAGATAAAATTATTGATGCATCTCTGGCATTATACCTAGGAGATGGGTCAAATTGTTTATAAGAAACTTCATGCTCTTCATCAACTATTATCAACTTTAGATTAGCAAAAGGTAAAAAAATTGATGATCTAGCACCAATAATAATTTTTGTTTTATTTGTAAAAATTAGCTCATTCCAAAGTTCTGCCCGTTGATTAATATTAAGGCCTGAATGATAAACAATTAAATTTTCAGAAAAAAACTTACTCAATCGTGTAACTAACTGCGTTGTTAAAGCTATTTCTGGCACTAAAAATAAAATTTGATTTGAGTCCTTTAAATATTTTTTTATTAGACTAATGTATATTTCTGTTTTTCCTGAAGATGTAACCCCCTTAAAAAGGACAATATTGTTAGATTTAAACTTTAAATTAATTTCTTCAAGTGCTGTGTGTTGCAATTCACTCAAAACTATTTTTTTAGGTTTTGAGTTTACAAGCATTATATTCCTTTTAACTTCTTTTTCAAAAATTTCAAATATCCCTTTTTCTTCCATTTTTTTTAGAATAGATATATATGAAGATTTTAATAGCTTAAAATCAGAAATTTTAATATCGTCATTTGAGTTTATTTTTAATTGTTTATAATGCTCATAAAAAAGTTTTTGATTTGTTGACTTATTGATGAGTTCATAAATATTTTTTTCCTTAATATTATATTTTAATCTAACATACTTAGCATATTTTAAACTGTACTTAGAGTATGTTTTTTCTTCAATTAAAAGAAAACCTTTTTCACTAAGAGCATGAATAATTTTAAAAATATTTCCTTTAGTTATTATTAATGAAGCTTGATCTACTGATAACTGATTATTTATTTCCAAAGCATCCATTAATAAATATTCGGTATCATTAAGATTTGATTTAACAATTTTGGCGTTTGGATTTATGGAAATTACCGTTTCACTCTGGAGCAGTAAATTACTTGGTAAAGCTGCCTTTAAAACATCTCCAATTGAGCACATATAGTACTTTGAAATCCAATCCCAAAATTTTAATTGATCTTCATTTACAACCGGCCAATTATCTATGATTTGATGAATTGATTTCAATTCAAAGGATCCTCTAAACTCTTGATGAACAGAATGAGCAATTGCGGTTAGAAATTTTGACTTTCCAAAAGGAACTATAATACGCATTCCAGGCTTTATGAAATCAAATTCCTGCTTTGAAACAAAATATGTAAATTTTTGATCAAGGGGAAGAGGTAAGATTACTTCTACATAATAACTCATTGAAAAAAAAGTAATTAAATTTATCGAATATTCCTAATACTTTATTATCTATACAATATTGATTTCATATGAATTTTAAAATAATATATATCAGCAGTGAGAAAAATAGTAATATAGAAATATTAGTTAACAATTATATCAAAAAAATAAAACATTTAGCAGAGATAGATTTATTTAAAATTCAGAATAAAAATAAATCTAAAAAGAAAAATTTTAATATTGATTATGAATCAAAATTGATAATTAATCAATTATCAAAAAATGATATCAATATACTCATAGATGAAAAAGGAGATGAATATGAAACAATTAAATTTTCTAGTTTTATCCAAAAAAAATTCCTCTACACATCCAAGAAAATTGTTTTCATCGTTGGTGGAGCGTATGGGTTTAATGAAGAATTAAATAAAACTATTGAAAAAAAAATATCTTTATCAAAATTTACATATACTCACGATATGGCAAGGCTATTATTAATTGAACAAATTTATAGAGCATTAACTATTATTAAAAATATTCCTTACCACAATCAATAATGGAAATATTATTTGCAACACATAATAAGAATAAACTCCTTGAAGTAAAAAAACTATTACCTAAAGAGATTACAATTTTAAGCCTAGAAGACATAAATTATTTTAAAGAAGTGATTGAAGATAAAAAAACAATATTAGAAAATTCTATAAAAAAAGCATCTGAAATTTATCAAATTACCACTAGAAATTGTTTTGCTGATGATACAGGCTTAGAAGTTGAAGAACTTGGAGGAAAACCAGGAGTTCTATCAAAAAGATTTGCAGGTACAAACGCAAATAGCAATGACAACATAAAAAAGCTATTAAAATTGATGGAAAATAAATCAAACAGGAAAGCGAGATTTGTAACAGTATTTTCATTAATTATTGATGGAAAAATAAAAAACTTTGAAGGAATATGTAACGGACATATAGCAAAAGAAAAAAAAGGAAATAAAGGTTTTGGATATGATTCTATTTTTATCCCATCAGGTGAAAAATTAACCTTTGCAGAAATGGAAATAGATAAAAAAAATATGCTCGCTCACAGAGCAATTGCCGTTAAAAAACTTGTATTTTTTTTAACTAAGCAATTCAATGCAAATTCATAACTTGTTGGTAGAAAAAAATACTTTTAATAAATGAGAAAATTATTTTTTTTATTTTTTTTAGTTGGCTTATTCATGAATGCTCAAGAAATGACCTCAGTGAAAGGAGTCATATTAAATTCCAAAACATCAAAGCCACTTGAGAATGTCAACATTGTGAACCTTAACAAAGTGATTGGTACTTCAACAAATACGAGAGGAGAATTTGAAATAAGAGTACAAGCTGATGACACATTACATTTTTCTTATCTAGGATTTAAATCAATCAAAGTTAGAGTAACTAATGATTGGATTAAATTCGGATCAAATACAACAATCGAACTTACAGAAATGGCATTAGCTCTTGAGGAAGTTGTAGTTTCTGAATTAAAATTAACAGGTTATCTTGAAATTGATATTAAACAAGTACCAATTAATAATAATTACAGATATAGTATCTCTGGTTTGCCAAATGTTGGATATGAATCAAGTGTTAGACCAGAAAGCGCTGTTACCAAGGCTCTTAATGCTATTTTTAACCCCGTTGATTTTTTATATAATGTATTTGGAAAAGAACCTAACCAGCTAAGAAAGTTAAGAAGAATGAAGAAAGACGATCAAATTAGAAATGCTTTAGTAAACAGATTTGACAGGGAAATGCTAATTGAATTTTTGAATATTGACAAAAATGATTTAGAAATGCTTATCAATCAATGTAATTATTCACAAGATTTTATTAAAAATGCAAATGATTTACAAATTTTAGATGCAATTAGTGAATGTTATGAAGAATATAAAGTTCTGAACAGATCGCTAAAGAATAATTAAATCTAATTCTTAATTTGATTATAAAAAACAGCTGTTATCACGTAGCTTAATGGAATAAACCATAATAATCCTATAAACAGAGTAAATATTGATGTTAAAACAGCTATAATCACTAAAACTATTTGAAGAATTAAGTATTTTCTTTTAAACCCTTTCATCATTTTTCTGCTTTTTTGAATTGCCTCCCAAGCATCTATTGAGTAGTCTTCAGCCATTATAAAGAAAGTCATAGAATATGGAAGAGATGCGATTATAAATGGAATTATTATTGAGAAACAAAAACTGGCAATTAGAAAAAGAATAAAAAATATTAAATCAAAAAAATTACTTTCAAAGGAAAACAATTTAAATGGGGACAGAAGAGCATTCCAATCATAATTTGTAGTAAAAGCTTCAAAGGATTGACTAAAGAAAAGATCTAAATAAAGTAAAAACAACAAAAAGTTAATTGAAAAAAATACAAATAGAATTAAAAACCCTACAAAAATAACAATTAGTGTAATAATCAAATATGCCAAAAGATTATTGCCAAAATTAAATTTAAATCCGTCAAATATATTTTCAACTTTTGGAAAGTTATCATTCATAATATTTAATGAATAGATACAGTAACCAACTGTTAAAGGGCCACTTATAATAAAACCAAGAATACCACCAACCGCAGGAATCGATTGAATTAGAAACTGAAATATACCTGCAACTAAAAAAATACAGATTGCCTGAAACCACTTTTCCTTAAGCGAAAAAAAAGTTTGCTTGAACAAAGAATTTAAACTGAAAGAAGCTTTATTATTTTTCAAGGGACTAAAATTAATAATTAAAATAAATAATTGGTTAACTTTGCCATTCTTTAACATATAATTATATGTCGGAATTTAATTTAAATGCTATTTCACCAATAGATGGAAGATATGCAGCCATTACATCAGAGTTGCAAGATTATTTTTCTGAAGGTGCGTTAATTAAATACAGAATAAAAGTTGAAATAGAATACTTTATATCTCTTTGTGAGTTTAATCTTCCACAGTTAAAGAATTTTAACAAGGCTTATTTTTCAAAATTAAGGGAAATTTATTTAGATTTTAATTTAAAAGATGCTTTAGATGTAAAATTAATTGAAAAGAAAACTAATCATGATGTCAAAGCTGTGGAGTATTTTGTTAAACAAAAATTTAATGACTTAAATATAAGTAAGTACTCAGAATTTATTCATTTTGGATTGACTTCTCAAGATGTGAATAATACAGCAATACCCTTGCTTGTCAAAGATATTTTACAAGAAGTGTATATTGATAAAATAGATAAGCTTCTAAAAGCTCTTGAAAATAAAATAAAAAAATGGAAAGATATTCCAATGTTGTCCAGAACCCATGGGCAAGCTGCTTCACCGACTAAACTTGGAAAAGAGATAAATGTTTTTAAAATAAGAATCGATGAACAATTAGGTTTACTAAAAAAAATTCCCATCTCTGCTAAATTTGGAGGAGCAACAGGGAACTTCAACGCTCACATCGTGGCTTATACAAAATATGACTGGTTAAAATTTTCTAAAAAATTCATTGAAAAAAAATTACAACTAAAGCATTCCTTTCCAACTACACAAATTGATCATTATGATCATTTGGCAGCAATTTTTGATAATTTAAAGAGAATCAATAATATTTTAATTGATTTTAACAGAGACGTTTGGCAATATATTTCAATGGACTATTTCACGCAAAGTGTTAATAAAAATGAAGTTGGAAGTTCTGCTATGCCACATAAAGTAAACCCAATAGATTTTGAAAATAGTGAGGGAAATTTATCTTTTGCAAATAGCATATTTGAATTTCTTTCTAGAAAATTACCGATTTCAAGATTACAAAGAGATTTAACTGACAGTACTGTTTTAAGAAATATCGGTGTTCCATTTGCCCATACCATGATTGCATTGAATTCGATTAACAAAGGATTAAATAAAATTGAGGTTAATAAAAAAACAATTAGCGAAGATTTAGAAAATAATTGGGCAGTTGTAGCTGAGGCAATTCAAACTATTCTAAGAAGAGAAAATTACCCACAACCCTATGAAGTACTTAAAAATTTAACAAGAACAGGTAAAAAAATTGATCAAAATAGTATTGAAAAATTCATTGAAAACCTTGATGTTAAAGAATCTTTAAAACAAGAACTAAAAAAAATAAATCCAAGTAATTACACTGGAATATAAGTAATTTTTAGTATGCGTTTATTAAAAAAATTTTTCTTACTTTTTTTTGCCTCATTACTATTTTCTAGTTGTTTTGAAGACTTTGATGATAATGGTGCTTATGCAATTGAAATTAATGATTTTATTTGGAAAGGAATGAATCTAATGTATTTGTACAAGGAAGAAATTAGTGATTTATCAAACGATAGGTTCAATAACTCGGATGATTATGCTTCTTATTTAAACAGTTTTACTAGACCAGAAGATTTATTTGAATCTCTAATATATGAAAGACAAAATATTGATAAGTATAGCTATATAGTTGATAACTACGCAGAATTACAACAATCACAACAAGGAATCTCAATTTCAAATGGAATGGAGTTCGGATTAGCTTATGTTCCTAACTCTTCATTTAATATTTATGGATTTGTAAGATATGTTCATCCTCAATCTCCAGCAGATGAAAATGGAATCAAAAGAGGAGATATTTTTACAGCAATAAATAATACAATTCTTAACAGTGATAACTATTTGGATTTATTAAATCTTGATTCATACTCTGTCAATTTTGCAAATTATTTTGACAATAATTCAGAAACAACAAATGATGATATAATTGAATTAAATGAAATTGATATTAACTTAACAAAAATTTATTTAGAAAAAAATCCGATTTTTTTATCAAAAATATTTACCAACAACCAATCAAAAATTGGTTATTTAATGTATAATCGCTTTTTAACAAATTTTGAAAATAATTTAAATAGTATTTTCTCTGAATTTAAATCAAATGGTATTCAAAATTTGATACTTGATTTAAGATATAACCCTGGAGGTGCAATTGATAATGCAGTATTTTTATCGTCCCTCATAACTGGTCAATTTAACGAGGAAATTTTTAGCTCGGACCAATGGAATAATGAAATTCAAGAATTTTGGTTAAATAATAATCCTGAAAATTTAATAAGGAGATTTCAGACTTATGAAAATAGTTTATTTCTTAACAAAATTTATATCCTAACTACCAGAAGCACAGCATCTGCCAGTGAACTAGTTATTAATTCTTTGAACCCTTACATAGATGTTATTCATATAGGTGAAACAACATATGGTAAATATCAAGGATCATTAACCTTATATGACTCAGAAAATTTTTCAATTGAAAATATTAATCCTACACATAATTATGCACTTCAACCACTGGTATTTAAAATCCTAAATTCTATTGGTAATACGGATTATTATGATGGATTACAGCCAGATTATCTTTTTCAAGAATTTCCCGCAAATATGGGTGAAATTGGATATGAAAATGAGCCTTTACTCAACTTTACTCTAGATTTGATTAATTCAAAGGAAATTACATCCATAAGATTTCCAAATGTTAATTTCTTTGATGATAATTTTAGATTTGAGCATTTAAATAAAGAAATGTATATTGAATAATATGTTAAGAAATATCAATAACATAAATCGAAACTTAGTATTCATTATAATTTTTTTTGGAATTTTTTCTAGGATCCTCCCACTACCACCAAACTTCTCTCCTGTAATTGCTATCACTTTATTTGGTAGTTTATATTTTAAAGATAAAAATTTAGCATTTATTGCTCCTATTTCGATAATTCTCATATCGGATTTAATTCTTGGTTTTGTTCCAAACATTAATACTTATTTACCCTTAATATTTGTTTATTTTTTCTCAAGGAAAATAAACAGAATGAGTATAGTTAACTTGTTCATTGCCTCACTAATCTTTTTTCTAACTTCAAACTTTGGGGTTTGGCTTCTTTCTAGCTGGTATCCAAAAAGTTTTGCAGGTTTGATAATGAGTTATGAAGCAGCACTACCATTTTTTAGAAATACACTTCTTTCAACTTTATTATTCGGGTTACTATTTAAAATTTCATTTGAAAGAACTTCAAATTTTATAATAAGCAAGATTAATAGTTAATTAGTATCAGGCTTTTCAATCATGCTAGATTGAAAGTCAATTGATGAGGACCCTGAAATTTTAATTATATCCTTATCAATTTTTTTAAACTCATTAGAGCTGTCATTAAAATGATTTACAGCAGTTCCTAAAGTATTTCCAAGTTTATCATGATATGTTTTATATGCATTTAAATGATTGGATAATTTCTCCACATTTTTTACTATATCGTTAATTGAATCCTCGACCTTCATGTTGTGTAAGGCTTTAACAGTTATTTGCAGCATAGGAAAAAGACTCATAGGGGAAACAATCATTACCTTTTTTTCGTAAGCGTAATTAACAAGATCCCTTTGATTGATTTTTAATGATCCAACCCTGCTATTTAGTAGATCTTGGTATAAACCATCGGCAGGAATAAACATGTATGCATAATCTGTTGTTTTTTCATTTGGTCTGATGTATTTAGAAGTTTCATCAATTCTAGATTTAATATCTGCCTTAAATTTTTTTTCTAATTCTGCTAGCTCATCTTTTTTACTTGATTCAATCATTTTATTATAATTATCAAGAGAAAATTTAGCGTCAATTGGAATTATAAAATCTCCTACTCTTACAATGGCATCTACAGATTCTTTATTTGAAAATGTGTATTGCATTTGAAATAACTCTGGAGGAAGAACATTAGCCAATAAGTTTTCCAATTGAATTTCACCAAGAACTCCTCTTTGTTTTTGATTTCCAAGAATTTTTTCTAAAGTTTTCATTTGATTTGCGAAACTAAGTACCTGTTCATTAGTGCCTTTTATCTTTTCTAGCTCTGAGGTTACATCCTTAATTACTTTATTAGATTCTTTAAATTGTTGTGTAATTGAATCAGAGGATGACTTATGATAATCATTCAGTTGTTTATTGATATTATTTAGCTTGGACTCTATTTCTGCTCTATTATCTTTTGAATTTGAATCAATTTCTTTCCTAATCTCTTGGATCTGCGTGTTAAGATTATTCGAGAAATTCAAAAGATCTGACGCTTCGATTGATTTATTTGAAGATTTTATATTAAATATTAAATAAATTAATATTAAAACAACGGTAACCAATAAAACTATTATGAATATTTCCACAAAATCAATTTACAATTAAATTTTAAAAATTTGAATGATGAATCAAGCTATTTACTTAAATACATTTTTCTTCTTGAATATAATTCATAAAACTTATCATCTTGAAGTTTATCTATAAATAAGATGCTTTCCCCTGTACTTTTCATTTCTGGTCCAAGTTTTTTATTTACATTAGGGAATTTACTAAATGAAAATACTGGTTCCTTAATTGCATAACCTTTGTAAGTTGGTTTGAAATCAAAATCTTTAACCTTGTTTATTCCTAACATAACTTTAGTTGCATAATTTACATATGGCTCTTGAAAAGCTTTAGAAATGAAGGGTACAGTTCTAGATGCCCTAGGGTTCGCTTCAATTATGTAAACTTTATCATTAACTATCGCAAACTGAACATTAATTAAACCAACTGTATTTAAAGCTTTAGCAATTTTTATTGTGTGGTCTTTGATTTGCTGTATAACTAAATCTCCAAGATTAAAAGGAGGTAAACAAGCATTACTATCACCCGAGTGAATTCCACACGGTTCTATGTGCTCCATGATCCCAATGATATATACATCATCTCCATCACAAATAGCATCAGCTTCAGCTTCTATTGCACCATCTAAATAATGATCTAATAACAAGTTGTTATCAGGAATTTTTCTTAAAAGATCGATAACATGCTCTTCTAACTCTTGTTTATTAATAACAATTTTCATACCCTGACCACCAAGAACATATGAGGGTCTCACCAATATTGGAAAATCTAGTTTCTCGGCAACTGCAAGCGCTTCCTCTGCAGTTGATGCAGTATCAAACTTTGGATAAGGAATTTTATTTTTTTTCAGAAGAGTTGAAAATGAACCTCTATCTTCTGCCAAATCCAATGATTTATAATTTGTACCTATAATTTTGACTCCATATCTTTCTAATTTTTCTGCTAGTTTTAATGCGGTTTGGCCACCTAGCTGAACGATAACCCCTTCAGGTTTTTCATGTTGAATAATATCATAAATGTGTTCCCAAAACACAGGCTCAAAGTACAGCTTATCAGCAATGTCAAAATCAGTTGAGACAGTCTCTGGGTTACAATTTATCATGATGGTTTCGTATCCACACTCAGAGCTTGCTAATATTCCATGGACACAACAATAATCAAATTCAATTCCCTGTCCAATCCTATTTGGTCCTGAACCCAATACAATTATCTTTTTCTTATCTGAAACATGGCTTTCATTTTCTGAAAATCTAGTGCCTTCTTTAGATTCAATTTCATTTTCAAAAGTAGAGTAGTAATAAGGGGTAAATGCCTTAAATTCTGCCGCACAAGTATCAACCAATTTATAAACTCTGTTAATATTCATTTCTTGTCTCTTACTGTAAACTTCACTTTCTAAACATTTTAAAATATGTGCAATTTGCCTATCACCATAACCTTTTTGTTTAGCTTCTAATAGTAAGTTTCTTGGAAGAGTATCAATTTTGAATTTAGATATTTCAATTTTTAAAATATGTAGCTCTTCATACTGTTTTAAAAACCACATGTCAATTTTTGTTAAATCATAAATTCTACTTAAAGGAATTCCAAGTTGAATTGCATCATAAATAACAAAAACTCTATCCCATGAAGCAATGGATAATTTTGAAATTATTGTTTCGTAATCTTTTACCTCCTTACCGTCGGCCCCTAAACCATTTCTCTTAATTTCAAGAGATTGTGTAGCTTTATGTAGGGCTTCCTGAAATGATCGACCAATACCCATAACCTCGCCTACTGCCTTCATTTGAAGACCTAATCTTCTGTCACTACCTTCAAATTTGTCAAAATTCCACCTAGGAATCTTAACAATAACATAATCAAGTGTAGGCTCAAATAAGGCAGATGTTGATTTTGTAATTTGATTTTGTAATTCATCTAGATTATATCCAATAGCAAGTTTTGCGGCAACTTTTGCAATTGGATATCCTGTAGCTTTACTTGCAAGTGCGGATGATCTCGAAACACGCGGATTAATTTCAATGGCTATAATTTCCTCATTTTGATCTGGACTGACAGCAAACTGTACATTACAACCACCTGCAAAATCTCCTATACTTCTCATCATTTTAATCGCCATATCTCTCATACGTTGATAACAAGTATCACTTAATGTCATCGCTGGTGCTACTGTGATTGAATCCCCCGTGTGAATTCCCATAGGATCCATATTTTCAATTGAACATATAATAACAACATTGTCATTTGAATCTCTTAAGAGTTCAAGCTCATACTCTTTCCAGCCGATCAAAGCTTTGTCAATCATAACTTCATGGATAGGTGATGTTTCAAGCCCTCTTGTTAATAATTCGTCAAAGTCTTTTTCTTCATACACAAAAGAAGCACCTGTACCTCCCAAGGTAAAAGAAGCTCTAATAACTAGAGGGAAACCAAATTTTTGTGCTATTTCTTTTCCTTTTAAATACGAAGTAGCCGTTTCTTGTGGGGCCATCGGGATGCCAATATCAAGCATCAGATTTCTAAATTTTTCTCTATCCTCTGTGATATTTATTGCACTTATATCAACACCTATAATTTTAACATCAAAATCATTCCAAATCCCTTTCTCATCTGCCTCGATACATAAGTTTAGTGCAGTTTGCCCACCCATTGTTGGCAAAACGGCATCAATATTTGGATGCTTTTTTAAAACTTCAATTATAGAAGAAGTATTTAAAGGAAGAAGATAAATATGATCTGCCATTACTGGGTCAGTCATAATAGTCGCTGGGTTAGAATTAATTAATATTGTTTCAATTCCGTCTTCTTTAAGGGATCGTAAGGCTTGGGAACCGGAATAATCAAACTCGCAGGCTTGACCAATAATAATAGGGCCAGAACCGATAATTAGAATTGATTTTAGGCTTGTGTCTTTGGGCATCAAAAAAGTTTGTTAAATGTACTAATCAAAAAAATAAAAAAAAAGGCGTTACATTAAGTAACACCTGACTAAATATTAACAATTGTTAATCATTTTATTTTGGACTTTTTTCTGATGAAACAGAAAGTTTTTTTCTTCCTTTTGCACGCCTCTTGGAGAGAACCTTTCTTCCAGAAGCAGAAGCCATTCTTTCACGAAAACCGTGTTTATTTTTTCTTTTACGCTTAGATGGTTGATAGGTTCTTTTGCTCATAAAAAATGATTAAATCGGGGGCAAATATACGAAGAGTTTTTAGTTAAACAAACCATTTATATATATTATTAAAATTGTTTTTTTATTTTAGCTACAATAAATTTTTAATTAGTGTTTAATAAAAAATTCAAGTTAGTCATTGTTGTAATTTTAATTGCCTTTTCAGTTTATCAATTTTATGAAGGTTTTATCGGAAATGGTATTATGTATATATTCTTTTCATTATTTTTTTTACTAATCTATTTCAAAAACGAATTTTTAATACTTGCTTTTTTTCAGTTAAGAAAACAGAATATGATTGGTGCTGAAAGATGGTTAAATAAAATCCGTAATCCCAAAAGTGCGCTTACTACAAAACAACAAGGATATTATAATTATTTAAGAGGAATGATTATATCTCAGAATAACATGAATCAAGCAGAAAAGTTTTTTAGAAATGCCATTGATCTTGGACTAAATATGGATCATGACCTAGCAATGGCAAAGCTAAATCTTTCAGGTATACTTTTTACAAAAAGAAGAAAAGTTGAAGCCCAAAAACTTTTGAAAGAAGCACAAGAGCTTGATAAACAGGGAATGCTAACGGAGCAAATTAAAATGATGAAAAATCAAATGAAAAGAGGAAATATGCCAAATCAGCACTACAATAGAGGTGGATTTAGAAGGCGCTAGTTAGCTAGTTGATAGTATCTTTTCCAGATTTTCATTAAACCATTTTGCTCTAATAATTATCATTTCATGATTCCCTCCTTCAACTTTAATACAATTATCTATATTCTTAATTGGAAATATTTTGTCTTTTGTTCCGTGTATATGTATTAAATTAGGTTTCACAGTATCATTTTTCCATCTTAATAAATTATCAACTGCCCACTTAAGGTAATATTCTTCTCTTTCTGTTAAGTATTTCTCAGCTAAATCTATTCTTTTATAAAATTTATTAAGTTTAAACTTCACTGAATTTTTTATAAGACTATCGAAAAGTGAGTATGGAATTGGCTTATCTAGATCATAATGCTTTGCAAGTTTAAAAAGTTTAGGAAATTCTTTGTGACTTTTTACACTCGAAACAATGATAATTTTTTTTGTCTCCACAATTTTACTTAACTCTTGAACAATTATTCCGCCAAAAGAGACACCTAAAAATATTACATTTTTGTATTTGATCTTTATAGATAATCTTTTACAGTAATCCTTTAAATCTTCATTTAGCCTGGGTTTAATCCAATCAATTTTATGTAATTGATATCTGCGATTAGGAATTTTGATATTTTCAAAAATTCGTGAATTTGCAGCCAAACCAGGCATCATATATATATGATCTTTAGGTTTATTATCGGACATCAGTTTAGCATTTATTAATTTTTTTTTATTTTTGTGCTCGGACCAAATATATTTACATGCAAATTACTGATAATGATTTTCTTAGGCAATTTGAAGTTAAAGTTAATGATGGATTAGCTATAATTGAGTATTCTTTTCAAGAAAGAAAAATATTTCTTACCAAAATAATTGTTCCTGAAATGTCAAATAAAGATAAGTTTACTGAAGAATTTCTTTCAAATGTTTTGACAATGATCAGTGAAAAAAATGTAAGAGTAGTACCCACTGCATCCGTTATAACAAAATTCATTAGAAAAAATAGAAAATATAAAACTTTGTTACCAGTTGGAATAAGAATATAGCTCCACTGTCTCTTTGATTTTTTCTTTAATTTTAACCTTCATAAAACCCTCCTCATCAATTTCAATAAGTTTAACCTTAATAATTTGATTACATAAATAAGGGTTCCATGGAATTTTAACCTTGATATAATTTTCGGTAAATCCATAGATATATCCTGATTTGTTTTCAGTTTCAAATAAAACATATTTAATTTTATTGATTTGAGATTCATAGAAAATCCTCTTTTTCTTTTCAGAAAGGGCTCTTAACATTTTACTTCTTCTTGCTTTTACTTGGATAGGAACAATATTATCCATTTTTGATGATTTTGTGTTGTCTCTTTCTGAATAGGTAAAAACATGTAAATATGAAATATTTAAATTCAGTAAAAAATTGTAAGTCTCTAAAAAATCATCTTCTGTTTCTTCTGGAAATCCAACAATTACATCAACACCAATACATGCATTTTTCATTTTATTTTTTACAGAATTTATTTTATTTCTATACAATTCTTTTTGATATCTTCTTCTCATCAATCCTAAAATCTTATTAGATCCGCTTTGCAATGGAATATGAAAATGGGGTACAAATTTTTTGCTATTTGAAATAAAATCGATTATTTCATTTTTCAACAAATTAGGCTCAATTGAAGAAACTCTAAATCTATTAATTCCATCAAACTGATCTAGAGCTTTAATTAACTCTAAAAAAGTATGTTTATGTTTTTTATCACCAAATTCACCTTTACCAAAATCTCCAATATTGACTCCTGTCAAAACTATTTCTTTAACCCCATTTTGAGAAATTGATTTAACATTATTAAATATATTTATCAAATTATCACTTCTTGAAACCCCTCTAGCAAGGGGAATTGTACAGTAAGAACATTTATAATCACAACCATCTTGAATTTTTAAAAAGGACCTTGTTCTGTCATCAACTGAGTAACTGCTCTCATATAAATTAACCTCATTTATATTGCAAGAATGAATTATTGGCTTAGATGCAACTTCTAATGTATCTAAATAATTAACAATATTAAATTTTTCATTTGCCCCAAGAACTAGGTGAACTCCAGGTATTTTTGAAATTTCTTCAGGTTTCAATTGAGCATAACATCCAATAACAATATTTTTTGCTTTGGGATTTAATTTTTTTGCTTTATTCAGAAAGGATCTAAACTTCTTATCTGCATTTTCGGTAACAGAGCAAGTGTTTATAATGTAAAAGTCGGCTTTAGTGCTAAATGGGGTTAATATATATCCGTTTTTGGATATGGATCTTGAAATTGTTGAAGTCTCTGTGAAATTCAGTTTACAACCAAGCGTAGATAATGCTACTTTTTTTTGAACAGATTCCATTGATTAATTAAAAGGATTGTAAATTTACGAGTATTAAAAAAAAGTTGGTGAAAAATATTAAGTTATTTTCTTTTGTTTTTGTGTTTTTTTTAGCCTTTTCATGTGAAAAAAAAATTGAAATTGACAAAAAAACTGTATTTAGATACAATGAAACAAAAAATATAAATTCTTTAGATCCAATATTTGCCAAAGACCTTTCAAACATTAAGGTTATTAATCAACTTTTTAATGGTTTAGTTGATATGAATTCTAAACTAGAAGTGATACCATCGATTGCTAAAAGTTGGAATATATCTAGCGATGGAAAAGTTTATACATTTATTCTAAGAAATGATGTATTTTTTCATCCTCACCCAGATTTAAATGAAAGAAATGTTAAAGCTAAAGATTTTGAATATAGTTTTAAACGATTAATAAATCCAAATAATGCATCTCCAGGAAAATGGGTTTTTGATAAAGTTGATAATTTCAAAGCTATCAATGATACCGTTTTTAAAATTACTTTAAATCAACCATTTAATCCTTTTTTAGGAATATTAACAATGAAGTATTGCTCTGTTGTTCCAAAAGAAGTTGTTGAATCTAAAAGTACTGAATTTAGATCCTCACCTATTGGTACTGGACCTTTTAAATTTAAAAGATGGGAGGAGAATATTAAGTTAGTTCTAAGAAAAAATGATAAATACTTTGAAAAAGATCAAAAAGGTGTAAAACTCCCCTATCTCGAAGCTGTTTCAATAACTTTTTTTCCAGAGAAGCAAAGTGAATTTTTACAATTAATTAAAGATGAAATCGATATGATTTCTGGGATTGACAATTCATTTAAAGACGAAATTTTAGAAATTAGCGGGGAGGTAAAAAATAAATATAAGGAAAGTATAAAGATGCTCAAAGGACCTTTTCTTAACACAGAATATCTGGCTTTTTTTATGAATTCAATAAAAAAAGAAGTTCAATCTCCGTTGATAAGAAAAGCAATAAATATTGGATTTGATAAAAACAAAATGATAAAATTTTTAAGAAATGGAATTGGAAAACCAGCAAATGGAGGAATTATTCCAATAGGGCTAAAAGGTTATAAACTAAATGAAAATAACTTATATAATCCTGAAAAGGCCAAAGAGTATATTGATGAATACAAGAAAATTACTAATGAAATTCCAAGCTTAAAACTAACAACTTCACCCGAATATGTAGTGTTTTGTGAATTTATTCAAAAAGAATTAGAAAAAATTGGGTTAAACATTTCTATTGAAGTAATTCCAGGATCATCTCTAAGAGATGCAAAAGCAAATGGGAAATTAGATTTTTTTAGGGCAAGCTGGGTTGCGGATTATCCTAGTGCAGAAAATTATCTCTCCCTTTTTTACAGTAAAAATCTTTCTCCAAATGGTCCTAATTATACACATTTCAAAGATAATTTTTTCGACTCCACGTATAATGAAATTATTAGTGAAAAAATTGAAAAAAATAATATCTTAAAATATCAAATATTGGATTCAATTGTAAACTCGAGATATGTAACCGTTCCCTTATTTTATGATGAGGTTGTAAGATTTATTTCAAAAAATATAACGGGAATGGAGCTTAATGCAATTAACACACTTGATCTTAAAAGAGTTGAAAAAAAATAATTTAATTAGATGTATTTTTTCATTAAAATACTGTCAACTTTAAATCCATTTCTAGAATAGAATTTTTCAAGTTTCTCTTTACAAAATAGTGTTATTCGATAACAACCTTTTTTTTGCGCAATTCCTATCAGTTCTTTGATTAAACAAACTCCAACCATTTTTCCTCTGACCTCTTTATCAACTACAATATCCTCAATGTGGCCAGCAACTTCTCCTCTAATTTTATTTTCAATTATGATACTTCCATATGCAACTATTTTTTTATTAAAAACACCAACTATGGAATTCGAACTTGAGTTGGAGATAAAACTATCCCAAGCGTTTTGTTTTTCAACAGAGTCAAAATCAATTTCTTTTAGCTGATTCAATAAGATAAAAACCTCATCTAAATCAGATTCTTCAATATTCCTGAATTGAACTTTACTCATTATATGAAATAAGAATTTGCGTTAATAAAAAAACAAAGATAAAGATACTTAGCTAATTATTTCTTTTTAAACTTAGCGTACTTGGTTCTAAACTTATCAACTCTCCCTGCAGTATCAACAAGTTTAGCTTTACCGGTGTAATAAGGGTGAGAAGTTCTTGAAATTTCAAGCTTTACTAAAGGGTAATCCGTACCATCAACAGATATAGTTTCATTTGTTGCGGCAGTAGATTTGGCTAAAAAAATATCATTATTTGACATGTCTTTGAAAGCAACAACTCTGTAATTCTCTGGATGTATTCCTTTTTTCATTATTTATAATTGAGGTGCAAATTTATTGATTTTTTGAAATTAAACAATAATTGGTTAAAATTAATTTAATTTTTTTGGATTAACCTTTTTGTATATTTGAAAAAAATATTCAAAAATGGAAACTAACATGAAAAAAAATACAATAGATATTGGAATTAAATTAGGGACATTATTATTTATAATTACAGCTTTGGTTTACGTGATAGATGTAAAACTTTTTACAAACCCATATTTAATGCTTTCATTTATGCTACCAACTATTATTCTTGGTATCTATTCTGTAATTAGAGCAAGAAAATTACAAAATCAAGTTATTTCTTTCAAAGAGGCATTTGTAGCATATTTCTTATGTGTTGCTATTGGATATTTTATCGCTACAATAGGAAATATTGTACTTTTTAAAATAATTGATCCATCAGCTGCTGACCTTATACATGAGGAAATTATGTTATTTTCAAAAACAATGATGGAAAATTTTAATACGCCATCTGACATAATCAATGAAACAATGAATGAAATGCAAAACAACCATTCCTTTTCTTACAAAGCTATTTTTCAAAATTATGCAAATGCACTTTTAAGAAACGCAATTTTTGGTCTCATTGTGGCTGGAATTTTAAAAAAATCCTAATTATTAATGCAAATTTCCATTGTTTTACCGCTTTTAAATGAAAGGGAATCTCTTATTGAATTAACTGATTCAATTGTTAATGTAATGAGATCTTATGATTTTTCCTATGAAATCATCTTTATTGATGACGGAAGTAGTGATAATTCATGGGAAATAATTCAACAAATTTCTCAAAGTAATGAGAACGTAAAAGCAATAAAATTTCAAAAAAATTACGGAAAGTCTCAGGCATTACATGTTGGGTTTGAAGTGTGTAAAGGTGATGTTGTATTCACTATGGATGCAGATCTTCAAGATGACCCAAAAGAAATCCCAGAAATGTATGACTTAATCCAAAGCGATAATTATGATTTAGTTTCAGGTTGGAAAAAGAAAAGATTTGATTCATTGATTTTTAAAAATATTCCCTCTAAAATCTTCAACTTTGCTGCTCGTATGACATCAGGAATTAAACTAAATGATTTTAACTGCGGATTAAAAGCTTACAAAAAGAGCGTAGTAAAGTCCATCAATGTTTATGGTCAAATGCACAGATATATACCAATTTTAGCTAAAAATGAAGGATTTATAAAAATTACTGAAAAAGTTGTAAATCACAAACCAAGAAAACATGGAAAAACAAAATTTGGACCAAGTAGATTTTTACATGGTTTTTTAGATTTACTAACTGTTTGGTTTATTTCCAGATTTGCAAGAAGACCAATGCATCTTTTTGGATCTCTTGGGCTTTTGATGATCCTAACAGGATTAATATTTGCAATTTATTTAGGAGTTGATAAGTTGTTTTTAAACCCGATTGGAAGATTAATTACTGAACGACCAGAATTCTTTATCAGTTTGGTAACCATGATTATTGGAAGTCAATTTTTTTCTATGGGATTTATTGGTGAATTAATGTTAAAAAATGCACATAGAAAACCGCAATACCAGATTTCAAAAAAATTAAATTTGTGATTTATTTAACAGATCAAAATAAACTAATGAATAGGCAAATCCTAATTTTGTTTTAATATCCGCATATGAGTAGTAATATTCAAAAAAGAATTGAAGAGTGGTCCAAAGATCCATTTTGTAAAGAAACCATTCTAGAATTATCCAAGTTAAAAAAAGATCCAGAGTTATTATATGACTCCTTCTACAAAGAATTAGAATTTGGTACTGGGGGAATGCGTGGAATCTCAGGAGTAGGAACAAATAGAATTAATAAATACACTATTGGAAGAAATACTCAAGGAATAGCTAACTACATCAATAAAATTGAAAATGGCGTTAAAAATGTAGTTATTGCTTATGATTGTAGAAATGACAGTCAATATCTTGCTAAAGTAGTTGCAAATATTTTTTCAGCAAATAATATAAAAGTATTTCTTTTCACATCCTTAAGGCCCACCCCTGAATTATCTTTTGCAGTTAAAAAATTAAATTGTATTTGTGGTATTGTATTAACAGCTTCTCATAATCCACCTGAATACAATGGATATAAAGTTTATTGGAAGGATGGAGGGCAAATAGTTCCTCCTATTGATGGTATTCTCATATCAAAAATTATGAGTGTTAAGTTCAATGAAATCAATTTCAAGGGTAATGACAAATTGATCCAGTTGATTGACAAAGAGTTTGACAAATTATTTATAGATGCATGCTTGAAAAATAGTTTTGATAAGCGTGTTAAAAAGAGATCAGATAAAAAAATTGTTTTTACTTCACTTCATGGGACAGCTTCAGAAATAATGCCAAATACATTCAAGAAAGCTGGATATACAACAGTAAAATATGTTGAAAGACAAATGATACCTAATGGTAATTTTTCAACAGTAAAATCTCCAAATCCAGAAGAAATTGAATCTTTTGAAATGGCACTAAAAATTGCAAAAGCAGAAAATTCAGAACTGGTAATTGGTACAGACCCTGATTCTGATCGTCTAGGAATTGCTGTAAGAGATCAAAATAAAAATTTACTACTTCTTAATGGCAATCAGCTCATGATAGTTGTTTTTGATTATTTACTTAATAAAATGAATGAAACTAAATCATTGGATACAAGTTACTTTATAGCATCTACGATTGTGTCAACTCCAATGATTAAGAAAATAGGTAGATTTCATAATGTTGATGTAAAACTTGGCTTAACAGGTTTTAAATGGATCGCAAAAATGATAGAAGACTTTCCTGATCAAAATTTTGTTGCTGGAGGGGAAGAAAGTTATGGTATTATGATAGGATCAAAGGTTAGAGATAAAGATGCAATTTCAGCCTCATTATTAGTAAGTGAAATGATGTCATTTTATTCGGAAAAAAATTCTTCTGTTTTTGAGGAATTAATAAAAATTTATCAAAAAATTGGTTTTTACAAGGAAAAACTAATTTCTATAAAAAAAACCGGAGAAAAGGGGTTAAATGAAATTAATGATATTATGACTAAGTTTAGAAATTATCCTATAAAAAAATTAAATGAATCTAGGGTTAAATTAATTAAAGATTATAAAAATTCTGAAGAAAAAAATCTTATCACTAACAAAACTAATAAACTTAAATTTCCAAAATCCAATGTTTTAGAATTTGAAGCAGAAAATGGCTATAAACTTATATTTAGACCAAGCGGAACTGAGCCAAAGATAAAAATGTATATTAGTGTAAATACCAACCTAAAAACGAAACAAGATTTTGAAAAAGCAGAAATTTTTTTGGAAAATGAAATTGATAAAATTATTAAAGAAATTAATTTATGAGTAAAAATTATTTTTCAAGAATTTTTAGTTACGCTTGGGTGTATAAAAAGTATTTCATTCTAAATATACTGTCTAATATATTCTATGCTTTTTTTGGAACTATGTCAATGATTTCCCTATTTCCAATGTTGAAAGTTTTATTTGATCAAACAGAAGCCATGACAACTCCCCCGGTTTGGAGAGGTGGATT
>NTKO01000012.1 GCA_002457735.1 Bacteroidetes bacterium MED-G13
AAATGTGAGGGTATGGTATATATTAAGGACATTGAAGGTGATAAATATTACTATAGTGAACAACAGCAAGCTATTCTTGGAAGAAAAACAAACAAAAAATATACACTAGGAGACAAAATAAATATTGAAGTAAAAAAAGCAGATTTAGTAAAAAAACATTTAGATTTTATAATTATTTAATAATTTTATTTTATGAAAAGACTTATACTCACCCTTTTAATAATTCCATCACTATTAGTATCCCAAGAAGAGATTAATAGAAATCTTGGCGAGTTTACAAAACTCTCAATTTATGATGGTATAAATGTAGAACTGATTAAATCCGATGAAAACAAAGTAGAAACATCAGGAGAAAATACAAGATTTGTTGTAGTAAAGAATAAAAATGGAAATCTTAAAATCAGGCTGAACATACAAAAAAGATTTTCAGGAGACAGAACAATGGTAAAACTATATTATAAAAATCTATACTCATTTGTTGCTCACGAGGGAGCAAATCTTTTCTCAAAAGACACTATTAAACAAGCAGACTTAAAAATAAAAGGACATACAGGATCAAGAATTGATATCCCTGTGGAGCTAAATTCAATCAGTATCACTTCAACAGCAGGAGCAAAAATTACACTCCGAGGTTCTGCCACCTATTTAGAAGCATCGTCAGCTACAGGATCAGAAATTAATGCAAGAAATATGATTGTTATGGACGGAGAAATATCAGCACTTTCAGGATCTATGGCAGATGTAAGGGTAGAAACAAGCCTAGAAGCCACAGCAAGAATAGGTGGCGTGATAAATGTTCATAGTAAGACAGAAAGAATAACAGAGAAAGTATCCCTAGGAGGATCGGTTGTTTATTTGTATTAATCCCGGTGGAATTTAATATACTCACCCCAGTCACAGTTGGTTTTTTTACTGCGTTTATTATGGGCCCAGTATTTTGGGTCTTATTAGAAACTAGTATTACTAAAGGATTTAGAGCAGCAGTAGCTTTTGATCTAGGAGTAATTATTGCAGATACGTGTTTTATATTAATTTGCTACTTAGGCAGTTTTCAGCTCTTAGAAGATGAAAGTAATAGACAAGGCCTGTTTGTTCTTGGCGGAACTATACTGTTTTTATATGGAATATTTTCTTGGATTAATAGAAGAAGAAAAAACAAAAAACAGCCTAAAATCAAAAGATTCAAAGAGAATTATTTAGGTCTTATGGCAAAAGGTTTTGCTATTAATATTTTAAATGTTGGGGTCTTTATTTTCTGGGGAGGAGTTTTAATTGTGTCTTCACCCGCTATTGGTAAATCTTTTGGTGACTTTTCTCTATTTTTTGCAGTAGTACTTCTTTCCTATTTTGCAACAGACCTAATTAAGATTTCTGTTGCGAATAGATTTAAAAACCTTTTGACTTCCAAAGGTATTCTGACCGTTAACACTATAATTTCTATAATTTTAATGGTTTCAGGTGTTGTGTTAATTGTTAAAGGAAGCTAGTAACAAAGTTTTAAAAAATTATTTATATCTTTCACGCTTAACCAATTAACACAACATATAATGAAAAAAATTTTATTATCAGTTATGGCCGCCTTAGTTCTGTTTGGCTGTAATCAAGGAGTCTCAGTCAGTTTCGATGACCCAAAATCTCAGTCAATTTTAAGTGTATATGATTCCTACATGGATAATGATATGGCCGCAATAGAAAGCCTATATGCTGTTGATGCTGTTGCTTATGTAAATAGCGTAGACTCAATTCCAATTCAGGAAAACATGAAAAATCTTGCTATGCACCATGAGCTTTTCGATGATATAAATCTTTCATGGGGAGAAGGAGAAACCGAAAGAACCGCATTTGTTCAGACATCCTCCTATCCAACACTGGATGTAACTTTAGCTTGGTTCGTTTGGAGCGGTACCGGAAAGGCAAGCGGAAAAACATATAAAGTGCCAACGCACGTTGTTTATTTTTGGGGAGATGATGGAAAAATAGCTAGCTCTTCTTTGTTTAATGATTCTGCTTCATTTGCAGAAGAAATGAATGCAGCAGCCTCATCAGAATAAAATCAAAGCTATTATCAACTGAAAAAACCCCTAAATTAATTAGGGGTTTTTTATTGAGGCGCCTGGCGGATTCGAACCGCCGTACAAGGTTTTGCAGACCTCTGCCTAGCCACTCGGCCAAAGCGCCACAGGGAGCGTAAATTTAGAACAAATTTTTAACAAGCCTCTCTCGTTTCACAGATTTCAACCGTTACAGCTTCTACGTCTGCATTAATTGGTGGGCAGATTTTTGAAATTGAAACAAAAACAGTTTCAATTAAAGGAACCTCTTTGAGGCAGCTGCTGGTAATTCTTTTAGCAACTGTTTCCAGAAGTTTAGAACGAAGAGCCATTTCTCTCTTAGCTATTCTGGCCAAATCAACGTAGTCTACAGTTTTTGTTATATCATCGGCAAAAGCTTTTTCGGAAAGCACACAACGAGCCGTAATGTTTACAACATAGTCGCTTCCTATTACTTCCTCCTCAGCCATACACCCGTGATATGCAAATATTTTAAGATTTTCAACTTTTACCGTACCTTTCATTAACTATTCTTTTGATAACTTTGTAAACTTATTAAAAACAATTTAGTGTGGAAAATAAAGGGCAAAATTTTATAGAGCAAATAATAAGAACAGACATTCAGTCTGGTTTTGAAAAGAGCAGTCTTCGCTTTAGGTTTCCCCCAGAACCGAATGGATATTTGCATATAGGACATGCTAAGGCTATTGGTCTTAATTTTGGTCTTGGCGAGCAGTATGGCGCCCCTGTTTTTCTTAGATTTGACGACACAAACCCCGCAGCAGAAGAGCAAGAGTTTGTTGATGCAATAAAAAAAGATATTAGTTGGCTTGGTTATCGATGGAAAAAGGAAACGTATTCGTCCGATAATTTTAACCAGCTTTACAATTGGGCGCTTTATTTAATTAGTGTAGATAAGGCATATGTCGACTCTCAAACTTCTGAGCAAATAGCTTCCCAAAAAGGAACCACAACCAAAGCAGGCCAAAACAGCCCTTTTCGTGACAGACCAAAAGAAGAAAACATCTCTTTATTTGCTAAAATGAAAGAAGGAAAAGTAAAGGAGGGAGAACACGTGTTAAGAGCAAAAATAGATATGTCAAGCGCAAACATGCTAATGAGAGACCCGGTAATTTACAGGGTGCTAAATAAAGCTCACCACAGAACGGCAGACAAATGGAGTATTTATCCCATGTATGATTGGGCACACGGACAGTGTGACTATATAGAGCAGATTTCTCACTCTCTTTGTTCCTTGGAGTTTAAGCCGCACAGAGACTTATACGAATGGTTTTTAGATTCTTTACCCACCAATGAAGAGCAGCTTAAAATCAGACCAAAACAAAGAGAGTTTGCAAGACTGAATTTAAGCTTTACCATCATGAGCAAAAGAAATCTATCTAAGCTAGTTGAAAATACAGTTGTTTCAGGATGGGATGACCCAAGAATGCCAACAATCTCAGGGCTAAGAAGGAGAGGCTATACCCCCAATTCAATCAGAAAATTTGTTGAAAAAGTTGGCGTTGCCAAAAGAGAAAATGTTATTGACGTGTCACTATTGGAGTTCTGTGTGAGAGAAGATTTAAATAAGGTTGCTCATAGAAAAATGGTGGTATTAAATCCTCTGAAGCTCACTATAATTAACTACCCCGACAAGGAGATAGAGCTGTTGTCTACTGAAAACAACCCCGAGGACCTCTCTGCTGGCACAAGAGAAATACCCTTCTCGAAGCACCTTTATATTGAACAAGATGATTTTAAAGAAAATGCTAACAGAAAGTTTTTTAGATTAAGTATTGATAAAGAGGTTAGGCTAAAGAGCGCATACATCATCAAAGCTGTTGACTGTATTAAAGACAGCAAAGGTAATGTTATAGAAGTGCTTTGTGAGTATGACGCCAAAAGCAAAAGCGGATCAGGCTCTGCAGAAAGCTCAAGGAAAGTCAAAGGGACTTTACATTGGGTATCAAGCAAAGAAAGCGTTAGAATCTCGGTGAGGCTTTATGACAGGCTCTTTATGAAAGAGTCACCAGGCTCAAACCCGGAAGGGGATTTTATGCAAGATCTTAACCCAAACTCTCTTACATCAGTAGAGGCTTATGCTGAGCCGTCAATTGATGAAAGTAAGCCCGGAGAAAGCTTTCAATTTCAAAGAAAGGGGTATTTCATTGCAGACCAAGACAGCTCTAAAGACAAGCCTATTTTTAATAAAACGGTAGGCCTTAGAGACTCTTGGGGAAAGAAAAGTTAAGCATCTCCTTTGCTATTGTTTTCCTTTTTTACCCTAGCTTTTTTCATTTCTTCTCCTATTTGATTGCTTGCTGTAAACGAGGCAACCATGTTGTTTAGCATTTCAGAGCCAGCCTGAGGAGAGTTAGGCATTAATATTAAATTGCTGTTCGCCTCAGCTCCCACAGATTGAAGAGTATCGTAGTGTTGTGTAACAACAATTAGAGCGGAGGCTTCTTGAGAGTTAATGTCAACCCCATTTAGTACTTTGACGGAGTCTTCAAGACCTCTAGCAATTTCACGCCTCTGGTCCGCGATTCCTTGACCTTGCAGCCTTTTGCTTTCCGCCTCAGCTTTTGCTTTCTCAACAATTAAAATTTTCTGAGCCTCCCCTTCAAATTGTGCAGCAACCTTTTCCCTTTCAGAAGCATTAATTCTATTCATTGACTCTTTAACCTGAGCGTCCGGGTCAATGTCAGTTACAAGGGTTTTAATTATTTGAAAACCATATTCGGTCATAGCTTCTTGAATCTCTGACTTCACAGCAATGGCGACATCGTCTTTTTTAATAAATACATCATCTAAGATGAGCTTAGGCACCTCGGCGCGTACAACATCAAAAATAAAACTAGTAATTTGATCTGCAGGGTTGTCAAGCTTATAAAAAGCATCATAAACTTTTTCCTTAATAACCTTAAATTGTACTGATACTTTAAGCTTCACAAAAACATCATCCTTTGTTTTTGTTTCAACAACAACATCAAGCTGTTGGATTCTTAAGCTCAACCTCCCCGCAACACTGTCAACTATTGGAATTTTAAGTTGAAGTCCGGACTGGCGAACATAAACAAACTTTCCAAACCGTTCGACTACTGCCGCGGATTGTTGTTTTACAATGAAAAACGTTAAGAAAAGCAGTCCAATTATTATAGGCAATATTACAAGTCCAGTCATGATTTTTTAAGTTTTAATATTTAGATTTTCAATTTATAAAAAAATAAGTATTCCTAAAAAATAAAAAAAAGAAATTGTAATGTCTGGCTTTATCTAGTCAAGAGCTTTTCTTAGCCGTCCAAAACGAGAGGAGGTTTCGTTGACCCCTATAAATGAGATGATTTTTTTCAAATCTATTCCGTGTAAGCCCCCAACAAGAGCCAGCCTTAAAGTCATCATTATTTGAGCCGATTTGATATTGTTTTTATTAGCCCAATCCAAACATTGTCCTATGAGCTTTTCTCCTCCATTTGCCGGTCTTTCGTTTTTTAAAGCTCTTGCTATTTTTTCGCCTTGCTCTAAAATATCTTTCGTCTTTTCTGAAAGCTTCCTAACAGCTTTTTCATCAAACATTTCTGCAGCATAAAAAAGATATTTCATAAGCTCCCAAAAATCTAAAATTGTTTCAGCCCTGTCTCTTACCAACCCAACAGCAAGCAATACCCGTGTGTTCTCCAGCGTTTTTGTTTCCGGAAAAAGCTTAACTATTTCATGAAGAAGCTCTTCATTTGACATTTTTGTTATATGTTTTTGGTTTACCCACTTTAAGCGATCAAAGTCAAAATTTGCAGCAGCTGAAACAACCTTTTCAAGCTTAAAATTTTCTATTAGTTCATCCATATTCATAATTTCCTCCCCATTTTCTGCAGCCCAACCCAATGATGCCATATAGTTGTTAAGAGCCTTTGGCAAAAAGCCAGCTTCTTTAAAACCTAAAATTTTATTTTCTTTTCCCCAGCTTAACGGAAACACCGGAAAGCCTGAAGAATCTCCCGACCTCTTACTTAGTTTTCCTTTTCCATTGGGGTTAAGAATTAATGGCAAATGTGCAAACTTTGGAGGGCTCCAACCAAAAGCCTCGTATAGCAGAACATGAAGAGCGAGAGAAGGAAGCCACTCTTCCCCTCTAATTACATGAGATATTCTCATCATGTTATCATCTACAACATTTGCAAAATGATATGTTGGCATTCCATCAGCTTTAATTAAAATTTTATCATCAATTAAAGATGAGTCGATGTTCCCTGCTCCTCTAATTATATCATCAGTAACAACATTCTTGTTTCTTGGGCATAAAAAACGAATTACATAAGCTTTGCCTCCAGCAATCATACTGTTTGCTTTTTCATCGCCTAGTGTTAAAGAGTTTTTTAAGCCTTCTCTTGTTTTCCAGTTGTATATAAAGGTCTCTTTTTTCTTACCCCAACTTTCTCTTAATTTTTGAAGATCTTTTTCTGAGTCAAACGCATAATACGCCAACCTTTTTTTTATAAGTTCTCTTGCTTTGCTTTGATAAAGCTCTTTTCTGCTGCTTTGTCGGTGGCTATTGTCTGTGGTTCTTTCATCCACTTGCATCCCACACCACTCTAGCGATTTAAAAATATATTCCTCTGCGCCAGCCACCTCTCTTTTCCTATCGGTGTCTTCAATTCTAACCATAAAAACCCCTTTGGTTTTTTTTGCAAACAGATAATTAAAGAGCGCTGTTCTTAAGCCCCCAATATGAAGAGGCCCTGTCGGGCTTGGTGCAAATCTTACACGAACTTTATTCACAACTAATGGATTTTTTATCAAATATAAAACAATAATTTTTCAATTGATTGTGTAGTTTTGTATTAACAAATGATTCATTTTACTTATAATACAGATTTCTCATTAGAACACGAGCTTGCAATAACTGATTTGCTTAATACTGTTGCTGTTTCGAAAGGAAAATCAATAAATAAGTTTTTCTTCCATTTTGTTTCTGAGGCAAAGATTCAGAAAGTTAACAATGATCATCTCGCCCACGACTTTGTTACAGACGTGATAACTTTTGATTATTCCGAGGGCAATGAAATTAATGCTGAAGCTTTTGTTTGCCCGGCGGAAGCATTCAAAAATGCTAAAAAGCACAAACAATCCTTTGAAAATGAAATAGTTAGGGTGGTTTTACATGCCCTGCTCCATGTTCTGGGCTATGATGATAAAACTGAAAAGAGCAGAAAAGAAATGCGTGAGCAGGAGGACTGTTTTCTTGCTGTTTTCAACAAAAAGTATAAATAATTTATATTTGCAAAAATGTTCCACGTGGAACCTAGATATGTTTAAAGAAGAATATGATGTAATTATTGTTGGAGGTGGGCACGCCGGAAGTGAGGCAGCCGCAGCTGCAGCTAATCTTGGCGCAAGCACACTGCTTGTAACAATGAATTTGCAAACCATAGGGCAAATGTCTTGCAACCCCGCTATGGGCGGAATAGCTAAAGGCCAAATTGTGCGTGAAATTGATGCGCTCGGCGGATATAGCGCTGTAGTTACTGACAGATCATCCATTCAATACAAAATGCTTAACTTATCAAAAGGGCCTGCCATGTGGAGCCCAAGGGCACAAAATGATAGAGCAATGTTTGCCCAGATTTGGAGAGAGATGTTGGAGTCTACTTCAAATCTAGATTTTTACCAAGACATGGTCAAATCACTTTGGATTGAAAAAGATGCTCTTGTTGGTGTCATTACAGGTCTTGGTCAAAAAATCAAATCTAAATCCGTTGTCCTTACAAACGGGACTTTTTTAAATGGGCTTATTCATGTAGGAGATAAAAACTTTGGAGGAGGAAGGGCTGGTGAAAAAGCCGCAACAGGCATAACAGAGCAGCTTGTTTCATTGGGATTTGAGTCAGGAAGGATGAAAACAGGCACACCTCCAAGAGTTGATGGAAGGTCTTTGAATTATAAAAAAATGATTGAGCAACCAGGAGACCAAAGCCCCCAAAAGTTTTCCTACTTATCAGAAACAAAACCCTTAAAAAAACAACTTTCTTGCCACATGACTTATACCAGTCAAGCCGTTCATGATTTGTTAAGGACAGGGTTTGACAGATCCCCAATGTTTAATGGAAGGATAAAGTCTGTTGGCCCCCGCTACTGCCCTTCTATTGAGGACAAAATTCACAAATTTTCTGAAAGAGAAAGGCATCAGCTTTTCGTTGAGCCTGAGGGCTGGAACACTGTAGAAGTTTATGTAAACGGGTTCTCCACCTCACTTCCTGAAGACGTTCAACACAAAGCATTAAGAGAGGTTGAGGGGTTTGAAAATGTAAAGTTTTTTAGACCAGGATACGCCATTGAATACGACTATTTTGTCCCTACACAGCTAAAATATTCTCTTGAAACAAAATTAATTGAAAATCTTTTTTTCGCTGGCCAGATTAATGGTACAACAGGTTATGAGGAGGCGGGCTCTCAAGGAATTATAGCAGGTATTAATGCAGTACAAAAGATTAGAAATAACCCACCCTTTGTTCTTAAAAGAGACCAGGCATATATTGGTGTTTTAATTGACGACCTAATAACAAAAGGAACTAAAGAGCCCTACAGGATGTTTACATCTAGAGCAGAGTATAGAATGTTGTTAAGACAGGACAATGCTGATCAAAGACTTACACCACTTAGCTATGACCTGGGTCTTGCTAGTGAGAAGAGAATGAGGGCTTGCGAATATAAAAAAGAAAGATCTTCCTCTTTGATACACTTTTTAAAAAACCAAAGCTTGCCTCCAAATAAAATTAACCCCATTCTATCCTCCAAAAATTCAGCAGAAATTAAACAGTCTTGTAAATCTGACAAAATATTGTCAAGACCAAATATTACATTAAAAGAATTGAAAGAGATAGACGAAATAAAGACGCATTTTTCCAAAAACAAATACTCAAAAGAGGAGCTTGACCAAGCAGAAATTCAAATTAAATACAAGGGATACATTGAAAAAGAAAAAGCTAATGCTGACAAGCTAAATAGGCTCGAGTCGGTTAGAATCCCTAATGATTTTGAATATAAAAAAGTAAAGTCAATTAGCGCTGAGGCGCTTGAAAAGTTGTTGGAAGTTAAACCTGAAACAATATCACAGGCATCACGAATTAGTGGGGTTTCACCAAATGATATTTCAGTTTTATTAGTTTATATGGGAAGGTAAATGTTTCACGTGGAACAACAACAAGTACATATTAAGACAAAAGATTTTTTAGTTTCTACTGAAGAGTTTTTTATTGTAAAGACACCTGTTTCGGGCCTTCTCAAGACCTTGCCATCACCATCAAAAAATAATATACAAAAATACTATAATTCTGATAAGTATACTTCTCACTACTCCGAAGACATTACAGCATTTAATTACATTTACAGAATGTCTAGAAAGCTTAATTTTTTTTTCAAAAGAAGGCATGTTAATTTACACAGCTGTAGGTCTCTTTTGGATTTTGGGTCTGGAGACGGAGATTTTATTCATAACATCTCAAAATCAAACGTCAGTGTTTTTGGCGTTGAGCCAATACTGACAACAAACAAAACAAATGTCTACAAAAAACTTTCTACTTTGCAGAAAGAAGGCCTGCACTTTAGCACAATTACTGCATGGCATTCACTTGAACACACACAAAAAATTAATGACACGTCACAAGCACTTGTTGATTTATTGGAAGAGAAAGGAAGGCTTATTATAGCTGTTCCAAATTATGAATCTTATGACGCACTGTTTTACAAGTCTTTTTGGGCCGGTTATGACACGCCAAGACATTTATGGCATTTAAATCAGCATGCTGTAGTTAATTTGTTTACAAAAAGAGGCTTGACCTTTTGCTATTCAAGCCCTATGCTGCTCGATGCTTTTTACGTTTCTTATTTGTCCGAATTAAATAAAAAATCTAGACTACCAATATTAAAAGCCTTTTTTATTGCTCTTTTCTCAAACGTAAAAGCAATTTTTACAAATCAATATTCTTCAAACTTATTCGTTTTTGAAAAAACTAATAAATGTGTGTAATTTGCTCTTTAAGCACAAAAAACGTCAAATTTCCGCTACCAAAAATTTCGCCATCCCCATGGCACGTCAAAACGCCGTTTTTAGACGATATTTTTATTTCATCATCTATCATAGTCAAAACTTTTCGATCGTTAAAAATAGAACCATTAAAAAGATTAAAAAAATTTTTTATTATGTCAATTTTAGTAAAGTCGTATGCTACAGTTAAATTTAGAAGACCATTGTTGCCTGCGGGGTTTTTAATTATTTGCATCCCGCCACCAGTGTATTTTGAAACCCCTACCCCGCATAAAAAAACTTTTTTTGACATACTAAATTTGCTACCCTTCACCGAAATCCAGCTATTTTTATAAAACCAAAAGTTTGCTATTGAACATACTAAATATGCGTATTTGCCCAACCATTTATACGACCGCAACCTATTTAACATAAAGGCATCAAAACCAACCCCTGAGTAATTAATAAAGTATCTCTTTTTTATTTCGTTTTTCTTACTTATTAAAACAACGCCAAGATCTCTTTTTTTTGTTTTTCCTTGCTTTATTTTCTTTATCGCCCTATCAATATCTAAAGGAATTTCAATGGACTTAGCCCAGTCATTTCCTGTTCCTAGTGGGATTATTCCAACAATTATTTCTTTTGGACTACAGGCTTTTTGAAGTTGAATACCTGCAATAATTTTTTGTAAAGTTCCGTCACCCCCAACACAAACAATTTTTTTAAAACCTTCCTTGACCACCCTCTCTACAACATTTAATTCATCTCCCGTTTCTTGTGTTTTGTAAAGTGAAAAAGTTATTTTATTGAACTTAAGAATTTGCCTGATGTTTGCAATTTTTTTACTTGTAGCACCTGCCCTAGATTGAGGGTTTATAATCACCGCCCAACCTCTACTCATTTGCTGTTGGGTTTTTATGAAGTAGTCTTGTTAATTTAATAGAAATATCTGTAAATATAATTTTTGGGTTTCCATTTCTTCCAATGTCTTCAAAAGCATCTTGAAGGACATGATAGAAACCCTCAACGTTCAGTTCATTTATAAATGGTGAAAATTTCTTTAAATCCAATTCATTAACATATTTACTAGAATTGTCTTTACTTTTTGTCCTGTAGTGAAGGCTGTCTCTAAAAATTTCACTACAGTATGAAAGAAATGCTTTTT
Source organism: Bacteroidetes bacterium MED-G13 (assembly GCA_002457735.1). Classification (GTDB taxonomy): domain Bacteria; phylum Bacteroidota; class Bacteroidia; order Flavobacteriales; family Flavobacteriaceae; genus MED-G13. Next base: position 11,237 of record NTKO01000012.1, read on the forward strand.
GTTCCTCCCTAGTTTCTTTACTAATCGACTCAGAAAAGCTAAGCAATTCATTTATCGATCTTTTCTCTTTTTTTGCTTTAAAAGCAGCCCTTAGCCACCTAACAAATTGATTTTCAAACCGTTGAGCATATTTGTTAATATCTAATTCTTGTAATGAATTTAAGTTTATTTTTTGGCATCTTGATGAAATGGTTTCAAGTAGCGCATATTCATTTTCACAACACAATATAAACACAGTTTTTTCAGGAGGCTCTTCTAATAGTTTTAATAGTTTGTTAGCAGCGCTAATATTTATCTTTTCAGCCATCCAGATGACAAATATTTTTGGTCCGCCCTGAAAGGATTTTAATGCAGACAACTTTGATATTTTTTCAGACTCGCCAATATTGATACTACCTTGTTTATTTCCCAGCCCAATTTCAAGGTACCATTCACTTAAAGACAATTCTTTGTGCTTTTGTAGAACCCCCCTCCACTGCTCTATAAAGTCAGATGAGGAAGCTTTTTTAACTTTTGAAGTGGTATTTACCGGATAAAAGAAATGCACATCTGGGTGAGCGATTCTATCTAGTGCTTCAGCCGCCACCTTTTGTTCTTGCATGCTAAGACCCGAAAAAGAGCTGTTAAATATTGTACGAATAACCGTTAATGAGGCGTGTACAGTCTGTAAGCCACTTCCAATAATCATGTAAGTAGTAGCAGTTCTGCCAGCAGAAATATTTTCACATGATTTTTGTAATTCAGATAGCATCATTCTAGAGTGTTCAAAACAAAGATAAAGAATTATATTTGCCACATAAACCATTACCATGAAGTCTATTAAAGACATTTTATTTCATAATAAAAAAGCATTAATAAGAGTTGATTTTAATGTTCCGTTTAACGGCGAAAGAATTTCTGATAATTCAAGAATTTTAGCAGCACTTCCAACAATCAAGTATGTATTAGAAAACGGAGGTTCTTGCATAGTAATGTCCCACTTGGGAAGGCCCAAGAAAAGGGAGAAAAAATTTTCATTAATAAATGTAAAATATGAGCTAGAAAGACTATTAGATCACGTTGTTATTTTTGTTGAAAATTGTATCGGACCTGATGCTAAAAAGGCGTCTGAAGAGTTGATGCCAGGAGAGGTTTTGTTATTAGAGAACCTAAGATTTTACAAAGAGGAAACAGTTGGTGATGAAAAATTTGCTCAAGAACTTTCATTTTTAGCAGATATTTATATCAATGATGCTTATGGAACAACCCATAGAGCTCATGCCTCCACTAGTACAATTGCAAAATATTTTGACGAAAAATCACCAGGGCTTTTGTTAGAAAAAGAAATTTTTTGCTTAAAAAAAGTCTTAGAATCCCCTAAGAAACCAGTAACGGCAATAGTTGGAGGAGCTAAAGTTTCATCAAAAATCTCTATCATAGCAAATATGCTAAAAGTCATAGACAATCTGGTTATTGGAGGTGGAATGGCGTACACATTTATTTTGAGTTCTGGAGGAAAAGTAGGAGACTCAATTTGTGAGCCAGAAAACCTACGTGACTGTAAGGAAATATTACGTCTGGCAAAAAAAAATAAGGTCAAAATATTTTTACCCACAGACGTTGTTGTTTCCAAAAGTTTTTCCAACAATGACAAACAAAAAGAAGTTGACATACAAAAGATTCCTGATGGCTGGCAAGGCCTTGACATTGGCACAAAAACAAGACAAAAGTTTTCTGATGTAATTAAACAAAGCAGTACACTTTTGTGGAATGGCCCCATGGGTGTATTTGAAATGTCATCTTTTCAGAACGGGACAAAGACTATTGCCAATGCTGTGGCCGAAGCCACAAAAAAAGGCTCCTTTTCACTAGTTGGAGGGGGGGACTCAGTAGCAGCGATAAAAAAATTTAACCTTGAAGACAAAATAAGTTTTATTAGCACAGGAGGAGGCGCAATGCTTGAAAGTTTAGAGGGGAAAGTTTTACCTGGAATCAAAGCCCTGCAATGAATCAAAACTTATTAAATTTTTGTTTTTTAATTGTGTTTTCTCAAAATATTTTTTTTGCTCAAAACCACTTTGAAGAGCATAACTTTAATAAGGACACCATAAAAGAGAGGTTTAACAAGTTAAACCAAAAGACAATGATTGAGCTATATTATAATGAAGAAGTTGAAAAAAAAATCATTCAACAGCTTACTTATAAATTAAAGTTTTATAATAAAAATAAAAGGAATTTAGAGTTTTACTTACCGCTATTTCATGAACAGCTGTCTAATGAAAAACTCCCAGTGGAACTTAAATACCTGCCAGTTGTTGAGTCAAACCTAAATCCCACTGCAACTTCAAAAGTTGGAGCTACAGGGCTATGGCAACTAATGTTTTATACAGCAATTGAAAATGGCTTAGTTATGAATAGCTATGTTGATGAGCGAATGGACCCTGTTAAATCTACAAAAGCAGCTGTGCGGTATTTAAAAAAACTTTTTGATATTCACAAGGACTGGGACTTAGCAGTCGCCTCATATAATGCAGGACCAAGAACTATTTCAAAAGCAATTCAACGATCTGGAGGCTATCAAAATTACTGGAATATTAGGCCTTTTCTTCCAAAAGAAACAGCAAACTATATTCCATCTTTTTTCGCCACAATGTATGTCTTGGAGTATGCAAAAGAGCACATGATATACATTGACAATAGTTCCAATTATTTTTTTAGAACGGACTCTGTGTTAATATCTCAAAAGGTTTCTATGTCTCAAATTTCCAAGGCTTTAAATTTTCCTAATCAAAAACTCATTGACTTAAACCCATCTTATGTTCATAAAATTGTTCCTGCTACTGAGAGCCAGGAAAATTACATATACATTCCAGACAGTCTTGTTACAGAGTTTTTAGATAGCGAAAAAGACATTTATGAGCTGGCAAGAAAAGAGTTTGAATCAAGGGAAAAGCCTTTGCCTAGTTTTTTTTCCATAAACTCTAAACTAGTCTATAAGATAAAATATGGAGATTTTCTTGGCAAAATAGCCAAAAGCTTTGGAGTTACGGTTTCGCAAATAAAAAAATGGAATAATTTAAAGACTGATCAGATTAAGGAAAATCAAAAAATTATAATATTTCCAAAAAAAATTCCAAAGAATTAAATTTTATTTTTGAACTATGAATACTCGCTTGATTTTTCTGTCTTTTTTAACTCTAATTATTTCATGTAAAGAAAATAATCCAGAATTGTTGTTGCCAGAGTCTAACGGAACAATTAACTCAATCTCAGTTGTTATAGACGATGGTCTGTGGGAATCCGAAATCGGGGCTTTGATAAGAAAAGAGTTCGCCTATCCAATTTACGGACTGCCACAAATGGAGCCAGTATTTGATTTAAAGCAAATTCCAACTTCTGTGTTTTCTGGCTTTGCGACCAACTCACGAACTATTTTAAAAGTAGGACTTTCTCAAACAGAAAGGTTTACAACCTATAAAAACAAATATGCAAAACCACAGCTAATCATCGATTTAAGCTCTGTAAGTCAACAAAAATTAAAAGAACAAATTTCTAATAGTAAGGCTAAAGTATTATCCAGGCTATATGCACATGAAATAGCTGAAAAACAAAGAAGAGTGTTGAAAAGTAAAAACCCAACAAAACTAATTAAAGAAATTTTTGGGTTTGACATCTTATTTTCATCATCTTACCGGATTGCTAAATCCTCAAAAGATTTTTTATGGGCAAGAAGAGACACTGAAAAGGGCAGTGTTAATTTTTATATTTCCAAAATTAAAAACAAAGCAAACCTTAATATTAACCACATCAGAGACTCTATTTCTAAAAAATTTATTCCTGGCCCAATTGAAAAAACACATATGTCTACGGACAAATCATATTCTCCCAAGTCAAATGAGATTCAATTAACAGAAAGCTTGAAAGTAATAGAAACTCGAGGAATATGGGAGGTTAAAAATCAGTTTATGGCGGGGCCATTTATAAGTTACATAGTTTCTAACCAAAAAAACTCAGAGGAGCTTTATATTTTGGAAGGATTTGTTTATTCTCCAGGAACTACAAAAAGGGATTACATTTTTGAGCTTGAAGCTGTTTTTAAATCAATTAAGTTTTAATTCTTTTCTTCTGGCTCCTCTTCATCTTTAAGAGCTTTTTTAAACTCTTTGATTCCTTTACCAGTGCCACGCATTAATTCACTAATTTTTTTGCCCCCTCCAAAAAGGATAAGAGCGGCTATAACTATAATAACAATTGAGCCGGGACTTAGTGCATTAGGTAAAAAATATAGTAGCATTTCAATTAATTTTAAACAAAGTTAGCAATTATCATTTTAATCCAATTAAATCGGTTCAAATTTCTTGCAAACAGATTAAGTATTTTGAGTATTTTTGAATATTATGAGCAATTCCGCTAAGAGGCCTGTAAATAAAAAAAATCCCCAACAAAAATATAAAGTAGTTGTTTCTAATGACGAAACTTTTGAGGAGATCATATCCTTAAAAACTAATAATTTTCAGCTTTTTCTTTTTGCTTTGCTTTATACAATTTTAGTCGTAATATTTTCAACAACTATTATTTTTTTCACTCAGGTCAGAGAATATGTGCCAGGATACCCATCAACAGACTTGTTAGTATCGGCTGCAAAAATTACTGTTAAAGCAGATTCACTGGAGAGAGAGCTTGCCTTAAATGCTCAGTTTTTCAGCGCAATAGAGAGTGTTTTAAAAGGCGATTCAAATGAGACTGCAAAAAGATTAGAACAAGACACCTCAATTAAAAATGATTTAAAAGTGGCTGGAATAGTTGCTACCATTCCACAAGACTCCATTCTAAGAGCCTATGTTGACAATCAAGACAGGTTTAACTTAACAAGAAATCAGCTTTTAATTGATTCAAAAAGGTATTATTCACCTGTCAAGGGGGTTGTTACAGATGGTTTTGATTTTGAAAAAAATCATTTTGCTGTTGATGTTTCTGTGGATATTGGAACACCTGTTAAAGCAATTTTAGCAGGAACAGTTTTGTTCTCTGAGTGGTCTATCGAGACAGGACATGTTATATTATTAGACCATGGAGAAAACCTAATTTCTGTTTACAAGCATAATTCTAAGATTTTAAAGTCACAAAATGATACCGTTCAGGCAGGCGAAGTAATAGCTTTTTCAGGAGAGGAAGGGGCTCTAAGCTCAGGCCCTCATTTACATTTTGAAATATGGAAGAACGGTCTACCAATAGACCCGGAAACAATATTGTCCTTTGAATAATTATGGTTACTTCACTATTTTCACTATTACTAAGGATTATTGCAAAAATAACGGCTGTTAACATTAAAACTTGGTCATCAAGGCCTGTTCGAACACAAGAAAAACAATTTAAATATCTAATAAACAGAGGGAAAGATACATTTTTTGGAAGAGACCATAATTTTCAAGAAATCACTTCATATAAAGACTTTGTTAAAAATGTTCCTGTAAGGGAATACGAGGGAATAAGACCATATATTGAAAGGGTAAAAAAAGGAGAAATCAATATCTTATGGCCTGGACAACCAGTCTATTTTGCACTTACCTCGGGTACTACATCTGGATCAAAGTACATACCCATAACAAAAGAGAGTTTAAAAAACCACTTAAATGGGGCAAAAAATGCTATTTTAAATTATGTTGCTCAAACAGGAAAAACAAACTTCATTAAAGGAAAATTTATATTTATTCAAGGCTCACCTTTGTTAGATAAAATCTCAGAGGTTTTAATTGGCAGGCTCTCAGGAATATCCGCCCATCACATACCTTTTTACATGCAGCACAAGATGCTTCCTTCATGGGAAACAAATATTATTGAGGATTGGGAAAGTAAGGTAGAGAGAATTGTTGATGAAACTATCGATAAGGACATGACAATAATTAGCGGCATACCGTCTTGGGTACAAATGTATTTTGAAAAGATTGTAGAAAGGAAGCAAAAAAAAGTTGGCACTATATTTCAAAACTTTAGCCTGTTTATTTACGGAGGGATTAATTTCAAACCTTATGAAAAAAAATTTAAATCCTTGATTGGAAAAAAAATTAATAGTGTTGAATTATTTCCAGCTAGTGAAGGTTTCTATGCTTTTCAAGACAGACAAGAATCTAAGGAGCTTTTACTTATTCTCAATGATGGTATTTTTTATGAATTTATAGAAGAAAAAAAATATCATTTAAATGTGTTTGATAGAATTCCAATTGCAGAAGTATGTTTGAGCACAAACTATGTCTTAATAGTAAGCACGAATGCTGGTCTTTGGGCGTATAATACAGGGGATACAATTAAGTTCACTTCATTAAGTCCTTATAGGGTTATTGTCACAGGAAGGGTTGCGCAATTTCTATCGGCATTTGGAGAGCACGTTATTGTTAAAGAAGTTGAGCTGGCTATTGAAGAGGCATGTGCTAAGACGGGTGAATTCGTAAATGAATTTACCGTTGCACCAAAATTTAAAAAGGGAAATGATATGGCATGTCATGAATGGTTTATTGAGTTTACTCAAGAAAACCCGGATATACAAACTTTCCAAACAACAATTGATTTAGCGCTTCAAAAGCAAAACAAGTATTATAAGGATCTAATTTCTGGAAAAATTATTTCAAGGGCAAAAGTCAATATAGTTCAAAAGGGCGGGTTTAATAAATACATGAAATCAATTGGAAAACTAGGAGGGCAGAATAAAATTCCTAAAATTTCAAATAACAGAAAGGTAGCAGATCAACTAAATAAATTAAATTTGGTAATAGATAATTAAAATATTTTTCTAATTTTTTCGTTAAAAAAAGTATTATGACAAAAAATAAAATATCAGACCACCAAGAAGAAATTGATGTTTTTAGACTATTAAAAAAAACCTCTCAATTTACAACTAAAATTATTAAAAGATCTATAGACTTTTTTGTTGAGATCTTTTCAAAATGGAAAATTTTATTACCAATAATTTTTATCTCTTTTGTTTTAGGACTATTATATGAGAATAAGAACATGTATTCGCCAGATAAAGAAGGAAGCTTGCTTGTAAGACTTAACCACGGCTCAAGTATTTATTTCTATAACTCTGTGGACCTGCTCAAACAAAAGATTGTTTCTGGAGACACTAATTTTTTTAACGAGACACTACAGTTTGAAGAAGGAGAGGAGCTATTAGATATTTCCCTTACCCCTATAATTAGCTCAAATGATTTTTTTGCTTTATTTGATGATCACAATCAAATGAAAGTACTTATTAATAATACAGAGAACTTGGATGAGACAATCAAGTATAATATAAAACAACACAAAATATCTTTTCTACTTTCCAGCGGCTCATCAACAGCCACTGTTGACAAAATTATGAGATACTTGTCTTCAAACCCTATATATGAATCAATCTCAAACATATATGTGCAAGAGACTCTTAATAAAATAGAGGAAAGCAATCAAACTATTCGTCAAATAAATAAGCTTGTTGAAAAATATTCTGCCCAAAATTCTGAAAAGGGCAGAAACTCTCAAGTATATGTTGATGGGCAAACAGAAAATGTGTCCGATATTTTAAATATTAAATTAAGACTAATTGACAATATTACAGAGTCTAAGACTGATTTAATTGTGGAGGCTACATCTATTTTTAGATACGATGAGGAAGTTGCACTAATCCCTAAGAAAAAAACATTTGGAAAAAAAACAGTATTATTTCCAGTAATCACCATTTTTTCATTTATTATTTTATTCCTGGTAAGAAAGAGCTTTTTGAATTATCGAAAAATTGTTTAAATCAAGGGTTTTTTAGCACAAGCTTAAATTCATGAAAAGAACAATAAATAAGTTGTTTTACTATGCTGTTGGAACGTTTGGTTCAAAAGTAATTTATTTTCTATTAGTGCCTTTTTATTCATTTTTTCTTAGTAAATCTGAGCTTGGCATATACGACCTAATCTTAGCGTCTTTAACAATAATAACCCCAATTATTACTGTTCAGATTTCTGAAGCTGTTTACAGAGAACTGCTTGATGCTAACAGGCCAACTCAAAAATCTTCACAAGTCTTTAGCTCAGGACTTTCGTTGGTTTTTATTGGGCTTTTATTGTTTGTTACAGCCGCTTTTATTATAAAGCAGTTTTTTGATTATACAATATTATTTGAGCTAATATTGATTCAAAGTTCATTCACCTTTTATATTTTCTTTCAGCAAACTTTAAGAGGACTTTTGCTCAATAAAGAATACGCTCTTATGGGGACGACGAATGCTTTTTTACTTGTCTTATTTACAATAGTATTAATTTATTTTTCAACAATAGAATTAAGCAATGTTATATTAGCAATTGCGTGTGCACAGATTATAAGTATAACATATGCAGCCTATAAAATTAATTTTTTCAAATTATTTGATTTTAATAATATTAGTAAAGAAAAAGTTTATCAATTGCTCAATTACTCTTTTCCATTATTACCCAATACTCTGAGTTGGTGGCTAATTGATCTTGGAAGCAGGTATATAATATTGTTTTTTATAGGTCTAGAAGAAAATGGTCTTTATGCTGTTGCAGCAAGATATGCAGGGATTATCGCTTTAGTAAATTCCATATTCATTTTAAGCTGGCAAGATTATGTTATAAACTCTAAATTAAAAATTTCATCAAATAAGAAAAAGTTGTCTTTAAACTTAAACCTTTTTGTTGCTTTTCAAATTGGTCTAGTCATATTATTAACATCCTTTTCAAAGGAATTAATTTTTTACACAACACCCGTAGCTTTCCACGATGCGGCCAATTACTTACCGGTCCTTCTTATTTCCTCAGCATTTGCATCATTTTGTGGGTTTTACGGAGCTTTTTATCTTAAAGAAAAAAGAACAAGGAAAATTTTTACTACAACTTTCATTGGATCAATAATCAATATCATATTTTGCATTGCCTTGATTAACTATTTTAGCTTATATGCAGTTGCGGCCGCATCCTTTCTTGGATTTTTCGTTACTTTTTTGATTCGGTATAGAGACTTTGACATAACGCTCAATTTTAATAAACTTATGTTACTTATTTTCATATATATTGCTGTTTTTTACATCACAAATTCCTACGAAAGCACTAATCTTAGACTAATTTCTATTGCAGTTGCATTAATTTCTTTTATTTTGATAAATATTAATATTTATCAAAAATTATTTATTAAAAACGAAAACTGTTGAAGAATTTAGATTTAGCGTTGGTAAAGCATACAGGAACTAATTATGGCCTTGTAAATATTGGTGACTATATTCAAATTTGTGCTGCAGAGCAATTTATGCCGCGTATTAACCTGGAAATCGAAAGAGACGGGCTTAATAAAAAACTAAAAAAAAAGACTATAATAATTTTAAATGGGTGGTTTACAAATCACCCCGAGAATTGGCCCCCAGACAGAAATCTTCATCCCCTTTTTATATCTTTTCACCTTCAGCCAGAAAGTGGAAAAAAAATTTTATCTGCAAGAGAGAATATCGAGTTCTTAAAAAAAAATCAACCTATAGGGTGTAGGGATTTTAACACAGTTAAAATGCTTGAAGAGAAAGGAATAAAAGCATATTTTAGCTATTGCCTAACCTCCACACTTGATCTTAAATATAATTCACAAAACAAAAGAAGCGGAGTGTTTATTGTTGACCCATTGTATAGTCAAGACTTCGGAATTATAAAAAAGTTTAGTTTAAAAAAAATTATTTTCTCCCCGCCTCTAAAAAAACTTTTTAAACTTAAAGATGTTATTTTCCCTAAATCAAAAACAGAAGATTTTATTCCCAAAGAGGTGGTTGATAAAGCAGAAAAAATTGAACACTATATCAACGATACAACCAACCATCAAGATTTAATGAAGCAAGCAAAAACCCTTTTGAAAAAATATGCTTGTGCAAAACTTGTAATTACTTCTCGAATTCACTGTGCAATTCCATGTTTAGCACTTGGAACACCTGTTCTTTTTATTTTAAATGGTTTAAGGGATGAAAATCAGCACATGTCAAGGTTTAGAGGAATATTAGATCACATTAATATTCTCTCTTTGCAAAAAAAAGAGGAATTAAACTCTTTATTTGGTAAAAAAATAAACTGTTATCACCCTTGTGAAATTGACTGGGACAACCCCCCTCAAAATCCAGAGACATTTAAACACCATGCTGATAGTTTAAAGAAAAAGTGTTATCAGTTTATAAAACAGCACATGAATGCAATTAAGTAACAACCAAATACTTTTCATATTTATTGCAATTATTACGATAATTACAGGATCATTTGCACACCTTTTTTTACCTGAAAAGTACTATTATGATGCTGTTCTTATTGCGATAGACCCATATAATCAAAAGGGCTTAATAAATAGTTACCCAGTGGCTATGTTATTTTATGATATGCTGTTTTTAAACAAACTGCCTTTTTCAATAATTTCTATACTTCAGTTAACAATAATTTTCTGGTTTTTTTACAAATTATCAGTACCCAAAAATTTCACCAAACTTTATTTATCTAATATTCTAATTTGGTCAGCACTAGTAGCTTTGTCAATTTATATTTCTATGCCATCTAAGGAGTTTATAAACATCCTTTTTATTTTTTTTATTGCATTTATTTTTAAATCAACGCGATTTAAGCCAAAGACAAAAATCTATATTATTTTAGTTTTATTCGGTTTATTTGGCTTGTGGTATAGAATATATTTTATAATGTTGCCGGTTTTAGCCGTAGTGTCTTTTTTGATATTTAAGCTAAAAATTAGAAAAAAAATCACCACCTCTGTAATAGCTTCAATATTGGCCGCAATTTTTATTTCGTCCATTTATGAAAATGTCTCCGGTAAATATATGTCTGAAGGCACCCGAGAGGCGCTCAACGAGAAAAGGATAGGAAGACAAGACTCACAAACATTAATTTTGTCACCCATTAATACAAATAATCTACTTGGTGAGGCAACAGGGATTATATATGGATATATCACCGTAAATTTACCCTTTGAATCTCTGATTAAATTTTACAAGAAGCCACAAGTAATACTTTTTTCGACATGGCAAATTTTTTTATTTTATGTTTTGATAATTCAGTTTAACAAAGCAAGAAATGCATCTACATCTGTCTATGATGAGCGCTTGTGGTTGTTTCATATCATATTTTCTTATTTTGTTATTCAAGGAGTTTTTGAGCCTGACCTTGGGTCTTCCATAAGACACAAGTTTGGCATATTACCTATAATATATCAAGCAGTTTTTTACACAAGATTATATGACAAATAAATTAGAAATTTTTTTCAAATCTTACGCAAAAGAGGACCTGTACTATATTATGGTCGCTATTTATGCTTCAACAATAATTTTTAATGATTTTTCAAAGTATTTCTTGTGGTTTTTTGGTATTATTTTTTTAATATTTTATTCAAAGATTCATCTTTATAGATCAAAAGTGATCTGGGGAATTTTTATACCCCTTGCTTTACACGTACTGTTTTTTTGGAACAATGAAAGCTATTTACAAGCAATAAAGCAGCTTGAAAAATTTACTGTTTTTTTAGTTTTCCCGATCCTTTTTATTTTTCAGAGAAGCTCTATAAATCTAAAAAAAACACTTACTTACTATTCATCAATTTTTTCAACTATTATTATTCTGTTTTTTATATACTATTTGTGTGTAAACTTTATTGATTTTAAAGGCTTTATTACAGGGAAAGATGTTTGGAAAATGGGATATGAATTTTCAAACTTTGTTGGGTCACATGCTCCAGCCTTTAATATGCAAGTATCATTTTTATCTTTCGTAAATCTTTATTTGGCAACGAATATAGCATTAAGCAAAAACAAAAACAGTTTCTTATTAATTAGACTTTTTTTTCTAGCAAGCTCCTTGTTTGTCATGCTAATTATTAACACAAGACTTGCTATCTCAATTTTTGCTCTAGGCTCAATATCTTATCTTGCTTATGCTTTTTCTGTAAAGAGACTTTCAGCTAAAAAGATACTTTTTATATCTGTTTTTTTTGGAATTATATCCACTGTCTTTTTACTTATGTTCCCTTCTACTTTGGAAAAATTTAAAAATAAGACATTCAATCAGTTGGACATGATTGGAAAATTAGACCAAATTGAAAAGCCTGAAGAAAAGATATACGGATCACTGGTTACCAGATTAACAGTTTGGTCCGTGGTGCTAAAGATGTCAGCAAAAAAACCAATTATAGGCTATGGCTATACAAATTGTTACCCTTTATTATTTCATGAATACAAAGACAGCAATCAGCGCTTTTTATTAAAACATAGCTACAGAGTTCATAACCAATTTTTAGATTATTTATTAAAGTTTGGACTTTCAGGGGTTATACTTCTTATTATTTTTTTTACTAACAAATTTTATGTTGCTTTAAAAATTAGATCTGCTGTGTTTCTGTATTTTTGCGTGATATTTTTAGCAGCTAACTTGTTTGATGATTTTTTGATAAAATATGAGGGCATAGCCTTTAGTGCTTTTTGGACGTCACTTTTTATCAAAAGCTATTTAGAAAAGGAGGAATAAATGAAAAAAAAAATAAAAGTTCTTCACGTATTAAATTTAGTTGGTGGTGTTGAAATTTGTTTTAGACAGATTTGTGAGAATATTGATGAGTCTATTATTGAAACATGTGTTGTCTGTCAAAAACTGGTTAATAAACCCAAGTTAGTAACATCAAATGGAAAGGAGATTATTCCTTTTTCAATCCCTATTGCAAGAGAGATTAACCCTATTTTTGACACATTCTCAATACTAAGGCTTGTTTTTTTAATAAATCAGATTAAACCAGATGTTATACACGCACATAGCGCTAAGGGAGGTGTCATTGCAAGAATTGCATCTATGTTTTTTAACATAAAAGTCCTATATACTCCACATGCTTTTTCTTATTTAAGTACAGGTAATAAATTCAAGAAGTTTTTGTATGTGACCATCGAGAAGATATTGCGAACAAAAAATACGATTATTTTAGCAACTTCAAATTCAGAAAAAAACCAAGCAATTCAGGCTGTTGGTTATGAGAAAAAGAAAGTTTTTGTTCTGAAAAACGCAATTGATAAAAGATCAATCAGAGAGGACAAAGATTTAGAAAAAATCTTAAAAAGTAAAACATATATATGTACAGTTGGAAGGCCTTCATTTCAAAAAAATTTAGAAATGCTGATTAGAGCCTTTGAAATAGTATCAAAAAAAAACAATAAGGTTCATTTATTCATTATTGGGGCAGGAGAGTACAGTCCAAGAAAAGCTAAAATAGTTAACATGATCAATAAAAAAAACTTAAATACTAGAGTAACTATACTCCCATGGGTTTCAAGAAAGGAAGTGCAAACTTATATTAAAAATGCCAAGCTTTATGTCTCATCATCAAGATATGAAGGAATGCCATATTCTGTTATTGAAAGTATGGCACTTTCTATACCTTCTGTGTTAACCAATACAGACGGAAACAGAGATTTGGTTATTGACAAAATATCTGGCTATTTGGTAGAAATTGGTGATTATGTTGAAATGGCAAATAAAATTATGAATCTTTTAAACAAAAGTGAATTGAGGAAAAAGCTTGCATTTGAGGCAAATAAGCTTTTTATGCAAAACCATCTGCTGTCTAACTACATGCAAAAGCTTACCGCACATTATCAAAAACATAGCTAAACAAATAGGTTTCTTTACATTATTATGTCCTATATTAATTAAAGAAAAAGTTGTAATTCTAGCAATAATATAAGATTAAAAGCGTTATAATTGTATCTCCATAAACGTAAACAATTTATAAAAAAGGTTTTTAGGAATGGTAAAAAAATATGCCGGAAGATATTCTAGGTTTCTTAGACCTATTTCAGTTTTCATAGACATAGTTGCTGTTAATTCTTTTATTTTTCTGTTTTTTTTCTACAATGATGTTCTCTTAGGAAAGCTTACGTATATAATTTTCTCCTTTTTATGGATCATATCTTCTTTGCTTACACGTTTTTATGAGGTTTATAGGTTTACGAAGGTTTTAAGGATTTTTACTATAATTTTTTACCAGCTTGTCTTGTTTACAGTTTTAGTATTTGCATACTTGGGTGCGACAGAATCAAACGTACCTAACTCTTTTATAATTTTACTGTATATAAGCTATTGCTTCATTCCAATTGTTGGTTTCAAGCTGCTATTATATTATGGTTTGCAGCGCTATAGGCTAGGTTTTGGAGGAAACTTCAGAAAAACAATTATAATCGGCAACAATGAGGCTGTTACTGAGTTAAAAGGTTTTTTTGGTTCTCAAAAGGAGCTTGGATATGAAAATAGAAAGACTTTTCACTTTGAATCTCCAGAAAGTTTTGATATTGAATCTTGTTTTACTTTTATTTTAAATAATAATATTGATGAAGTTTATTGTTCAGTAAATGAGCTAAAAAAAGACCAAATAAAATTATTGGTGCTGTTTTGTGAAAATAATTTTAAGATTTTAAAATTTATTTCTGAAAGAGGAGGGATTCTTTCCAAAAAACTACAGTCAGAAACCTATGGTTTTTCAACTGTTCAATCACTTAGACCCATGCCTTTATCAAACGATTATAACACATTTATAAAACGTTTTTTTGATATTGTTTTTTCATTTTTAGTTATTGTTTTTATTTTATCATGGGTTACACCTCTTTTAGGGCTATTAATCAAAATTGAAAGTAAGGGACCAGTTTTTTTTAAACAAACTAGAAATGGATTAAAATTCAAGGAGTTTAGATGTCTTAAGTTTAGGTCTATGTTTGAAAATAAAACTGCCGATACTCAACAGGCTACAAAAAACGATGTTAGAGTCACACGAATTGGTAGGGTTATGCGAAAGACAAGTATTGATGAATTGCCTCAGTTTTTTAATGTCTTGCTAGGAGACATGTCTGTTGTAGGCCCTAGGCCACATATGATAAATGAAAATGAAAAATATGCAAAATCAATTAAAAAGTTTATGGTTAGACACTTTGTCAAGCCTGGAATTACTGGAATGGCACAAGTAAAAGGATTTAGAGGAGAAATTGAGACCGAAACAGATATAATAAACAGGGTTAAATACGATATTTATTATTTAGAGAACTGGAGCATATTATTGGATTTAAATATTATATTTTTAACCTCGGTTAATTTTTTAACAGGACAAAAAAAAGCATATTAAAATGAATGTACTTATTTTGGGTTCTGGTGGAAGAGAGCATTGCTTTGCAGAACTAATTTCTGAAAGCAAGAATTGCGATAAGCTTTTTGTTGCTCCTGGGAATTCTGGAACAGGATTAATAGCGGAAAATTTAGATATTTCCCCATTAGATTTTGATTTAGTGAAAGGGGCTATTATAAAGCATAATATACAATTAGTTGTTATTGGGCCTGAGGATCCATTGGTTAGAGGAATACACGATTTTATTATATCAGACCCAATAATGAAAGAGGTTAAAGTGATAGGCCCTAAGCAAAGAGCAGCACAGCTAGAAGGAAGTAAAGATTTCGCAAAAGATTTTCTCAATCGTCACAATATTCCTACTGCAAAACACAAAACATTTACGTCTGCACAGTTTGAGGAGGCCTGTGAATATATAGAAAATAATGACCCGCCATATGTTTTAAAAGCTGATGGTCTGGCAGCTGGTAAAGGAGTTTTAATAATTGACAATGCTAATCAAGCAAAGGATGAGCTTTATCAAATGTTGGTTAACTCCAAGTTTGGAGCAGCAAGTTCATCAGTCGTAATTGAAGAGTTTTTAGATGGTATTGAACTAAGCTGCTTTGTTTTAACAGATGGTAAAAATTATAAAATACTACCTAGCGCAAAAGATTATAAAAGAATTGGAGAAGGGGATACTGGACTAAACACAGGTGGAATGGGGGCAATTTCTCCACCTCCTTTTCTTACAAGCATTATAAAAGATAAAATAGAAAAGAGAATAATTTATCCAACAATTAAAGGCTTTGAGACAGACAATCTAGACTACATTGGTTTTCTTTTTTTTGGCTTAATTCTTGTTTCAGGAGACCCTTATGTTATTGAGTATAATGTAAGAATGGGAGACCCCGAAACACAAGTAGTTTTACCAAGAATTAATTCAGATTTTTTAGAGCTTTTAAATTCTATACATACAGGATGCTTAAGTGAATTTGATTTACAAGTCAATGAAAACAGTGCTGCAACTGTTGTGATGGTTTCAGGCGGTTATCCAGAAATATATGAAAAAAATAAGCTGATAAAAGGACTGGATAAAGTAAAAAAATCCAAAGTTTATCATGCAGGAGTTTTAAAAGAAAAAGGCTTGTTAAAAACTAACGGAGGCAGAGTTCTTGCGGTTACATCATTAGGTGAAGATGTTAACAGGGCGCTTGAAACTTCATATAGATCTATTACTAAGATTATATTTAAAAACCAATATTATAGAAAAGATATAGGATTTGATTTATAGATAATCATGTGCAGTGATGCTCTTATCTTCCTCATTGTTGTCATCAAATTTTTTAAGCTGAATCATCCAATAAGTGAATGCACAAATTCCAATAGTGGTGAATATCCATGCCATGATATTCGAGAGCCACCAGTTATAACTACCCAGTTCTCTTAAAGCATCAAAAGGAATAAAAAAGTAGTTTACAAAAAGATTCTCGATTGCATAAAAAAACTCTTTCATTTTACCTCAAATTTATATTTTGCTAATATACAATCTTTAAATGATTTTTTCATTTTTAACTTCCTTGTCGCTGTTATTGATATTTGAAGACCATTTAATACCCCCCATTCCGTATGAGTTTTCAAATATTATTTCAAAACTAAAGCACGTGTTATTTGTTGAAATATTATCAATACTTGTAATCTACTATATGTAGCTAATAAATTTGCTAAGCTCGGCAAAAATAGCTGACTAATATAGCTTCAAATATCATCAACATCTACAGTAAGTTCATTTGAGGTTGGATACCCTTGACAGGTCAAAATCATACCTTCATCAATTTCACTGTCAGTCAAAATATAATTCTGCTCCAATTCTACATTACCAGATTTTAGTTTTGCAATACAAGTCGCACATGCGCCCCCTTTACAAGAATAGGGAGCATCTATATCGTTTTCAAGTGCAGTGTCTAAAACAGTTTTGTTTTTATTACCCTCCACGGTAGTTTTTACACCATCCACTATAAATGTTATTTTTATTGAACTCAAAACATATATTTTAGGCTAATTTAACTAATTTCATTGTACCGATGATTTTAAAAAAAGTGTTTGGATACAATATGTTCTAAATGAATCGGTTTTATTATTTAAAATTAAATCTATTTAAAGTTAGTGAAGAGTAATTTTATATATATATTTTTCATCATTTTAATTTTAGGCTCATGCTCTAGAAAAAAAGATAAATTCCTAAATAAAAAGTTTCATTCAACGACTACTAAGTATAATTATCTGTTCAATGGAAACAATCTTTTCATTCAAGGGGTTGATCAGGCAAATTCACAGCTGACAGAGAGTTTTTGGGAATTAATTCCAATTGAAAAATTTGATTTAAAGAAAATTAATGAAAAAGAAGATGAGCCATCAATATTCAACGATGCTGAAGAGAAAGCAACATTGGCAATCCAGAAACATTCAATGAGCATAATGGGTGAAGAGCGAAACCCTATTATGGATGAGGCATACTTATTACTCGGAAAGTCAAGATATTATGACGGAAGGTATATTCCATCACTTGAGGCATTTAATTACATATTATACAAGTATCCTAAAAGTGAGTTAATAAATGAAGTTAAAATTTGGAAGGAGAAAATTAATGTAAAACTCAATCAAAATGAATTTGCGCAGTCAAACTTGAGAGATTTACTTGAACAAAACAACTTAAGCAATCTAGACAAGTATAATATTTATAGTCTTTTGGCTCAGACAGCAATTAACATGCAAGAATTTGATAATGCAATTTTTTATTTAAAAAAATCTTTAGAAATAGGGTTCAAGCCAGAAACAATATATAGAAACAAGTTTTTATTATCACAATTATATGAAAAAGAAGAAATCAAAGACACTGCTTATAAAGAGTATTCAGAAATTATTGATTTTAATAGAAAAATTCCAAGGGAGTTTTACATCCAGTCATATTTAAATAAATCTAATGTTGCAGATTCTCTTAATCTTTCTGTAATTGAGCTAAGTGATCTCGTTAAAGATTATGAGAATTATAAATTCTTAGATATTATAAATTTTCAGCTGGCAAAATTGTATTTAAATGAATATAAGGCCAATGAACAAAAGGGGGATGAGTTAAAAAGTATTGTTTTTTTCAACAAATCATTAGAGGCAACTTCTAGCGATAATTATTTAATTTCAAGAAATTATTTAAATTTAGCTGAGATAAATTTTAACAACAAGAATTATTTTAAAGCAGGGTTGTACTATGATAGCACACTTACTAAGTTAGACCAAAAAACTAAAGAGGCGAGAACAATTAATAGAAGAAGGGAAAGTTTAAATGATTTGATATTTTATGAGACTGCCAAACAGAAATCAGATAGTCTAGTTGCTTTACTCTCAATGAATGAAGAACAGCAGTATAAATTTTTTGAAAATTATTTAACTAAGTTGGATTCAGAAAAACAGAAAATAGTTAATCAAGATTTTGGGTCCGAAAACAGCCTTAATGTTAAACCAATAAAAGAAAGTGCAGTATTCTATTTTTATAATCCCAACACAGTATCATATGGAAAAACCAACTTTAGGAACTATTGGGGAAATAGAAAACTAAAAGATGATTGGAGGTGGTCTATTGAGGAAAGGGAAAAATCAGTTAAAAAGAAAATTTCAGAATCAGCTATTGCTAATATGGGTGTGGAGGAGCGAATAAAAGCGATTTTAAAAACTATTCCAAAAGCATCAAAAGAGATTGATAGTATTAAAAAATCAAGACAGGAAGTTTATTATAAATTGGGTTCAATTTACAAAGATCAATTTGATGAACCACAATTGTCAAATGTAATTTTTTATGACTTACTAACTTTCAATTCTGACAAACAACTTGTTCCACCAACCAAATATTTTATATATAAGAATCTAGTAAGTTTAGATTCGTTAAATGCAGCAGAAAACCTTAAGAATCAAATAATTGAAAACTATCCTGAATCAAAATATGCTGCAATTTTGTTAGATCCAGACTATAATTTAAATAATCTTTTAAACTCTTATGATGAATATAAGAAAGCTTATGAAATTTATTTGGATCAAAAGTTTGAGGAGTCCCTTGTTATTTGCGAGAGATTGGTCAAAGAACTTGAGGGGGATGTTTTATTGCCAAAGTTTGAGCTCCTCAGAGCTCAATGTATTGCTAAGATATATGGGTATGATCAATATGAAAAAGCTCTAGAAGCTCTAAAGCTCAACTATTCTGCAACAAAGGAAGGCAAGAATGCTGAAATTATAATTAATGAAATTTTACCATTAGTTAAGGATAAAAGCTTTAAAAAAATTGACGAAGGAAATTCTTTTAAATTAGTATATGAGTTTTTAGATTCAGCAGATGACATCATTGAAGATAAAATTTTACAAATAAATGAATACCTAAAAAGCATTCAAGCTCTAGATTTAAAGGCATCCAAAGATTATTACAATAATATTACTACATTTGTTGTAATTCATGGTATTACAAGCTTTGAAGGAGGAGTGGGGCTATCGGAAAATATTGCAGAACTTTTTGATAAAATAATCGAACCATCATTCATTAGTTCTTCTACAAATTATAAAACCATTCAAATACATAAAAATTTAGATGAATATAAATTAAAAAATTCTTTATGAGCAACAATCAACAAAATATGATAACACAAGGCACAACTCTTAACGGGGATATAATTAGTGAAGGGGATTTTAGGGTTGAGGGCACAATTAATGGGAGCTTGAAAACATCTGGAAAAATTGTTGTAGGAAAAACAGGAATGATCGATGGCAGTATAGATGCTGAAAACGCAGACTTCGAAGGAAGCTTCACAGGAAAATTAAAACTTAATGGAACGCTTGTACTTAGGTCATCTGCTTATATTGAAGGCGAGGTAATAATCTCCAAACTTTCAGTTGAGCCAGGGGCAACATTCAATGCCACTTGTTCCATGGAAAATGGGGTTAAAGAGCTAAGTATAAAAGAAGAAATTGACAGCCCTGAAAAAGAAAAAACAGCATAATTTTATAATTTATAGCCAGTTAGCGTTTCAAATGCTAGTTGTAATTGCAGGTGGAATATTTTTTGGATTCATACTTGATGGCTATTTCAACAACTCAAATAAATTATTCACTATTATTTTTTCTCTACTTTCAATTTCCATTTCTATCTACCACACAATAAGCCAAGTCACAAAAAATGAGTAATATTCTAAAAGAAAGTACAGATTTCACCATCTTTTTCTTAGGTATAATTTTATTATATAACCTTCATTCAAATTTAGAGCTAGATTATTTAATTTATGATAAAACACCCATCAATTCAATTTATATATTTAATTTCCTTGCAGTCTTATTTTTTTTGATAATTTCAAGGCTTAATGTAGCACATAAGCTAGTTAACTCACTCATCATTTTTATACTACTAACATTCATTAAAATGCTTGCTGTAATAATTTTCTTTATTTATTATAATAATCAGTCCTTTTATGATATCGAAATAATTGTTTATAATTTTTTCCCAGTTTATTTTTTATGCCTGCTATATGAAATCTTTAGCTTAAAAAAAACCTTTAATAATATTTAAAAACTTCTTGTTTTTTTTTGTTTGAAATTTCCTTTTATGTGTGTACATTTGCAACCATAACAATTGCAAGAAATTTCAGCAATAATGCTCTCAAGTTTTTCAACGAAATTTTTATTAGTTTTTTCCTTTCTCTTTTTTGGAAGTAGCATTACTCTCTTTGCTGAAAAATTAGATGAAAAAAAAGATTTTGATGTTAATGAAATGATCATGCATCATATTAAAGATTCACACGAATTTCACATAATGGACATTAATGGACACGGCGTTTCCTTCCCTCTGCCTGTAATTTTATGGACCGACAAAGGGATAGTTACTTTTCTTTCCTCTGCTTTTAAACATGATGACTCGGGTAATGTCATTGTTAACAGAAAAGGCCAGGATTTTGTTAAGTATCATGAAAAAATATTTTATGCAAACAACAGTGGATCAGAAAAATTTATTAGCTATGATGCAAACGGGAATATAATTAATAAAAAGCCCATTGATTTCTCAATAACCAAGATGGTTTTTTCTATGTTCATTTCTATGATTCTTTTAGTTTTAATTTTTGTTGCAACTGCTAAAACCTATTCTAGTTCAAGAAAAGGGGAGCCAACTGGGCTAGGCAAATTTACTGAACCACTAATAATGTTTATCAAGGACGAAGTTGCAATGCCTATGATAGGAGAAAAAAACTATCATAAATACATGCCATTTCTTTTAACATTATTTTTCTTTATTTGGATAAATAATGTGATGGGTCTTATTCCTTTTTTTCCTTTTAGCGCAAACTTAAGTGGCAATATTGCTTTTACTTTCGTCCTGGCATCAATAACCTTTATAATTACGACATTAGTTGCAAACAAAGATTATTGGAAGCATATTTTTTGGATGCCGGGCATTCCCGTTCCTATGAAATTATTTTTAGCCCCAATTGAGTTTTTGGGGATTTTCATAAAGCCTATCTCGCTGATGATAAGATTGTTTGCAAACATTTCAGCGGGACACATTATAATATTAAGCCTAATATCTCTGATTTTTATATTTAAAAGTTTGTGGCTAGCTCCGGCATCACTTTTCTTTTCTGTTTTTATCAGTCTTATTGAGGTTTTAGTTGTTGCCATTCAGGCATACATATTTACAATGTTGTCTGCTTTATATATTGGCAGTGCAATAGAAGAACATGAACATTAATTTTAAATTTTACAAATATGAGTTTAATAATTTTTTTACAAGAAACACTAGTTGATTATGGCGCATTTGCGGCAATTGGTGCTGGTTTAGCTGCGATCGGAGCTGGAATTGGAATTGGTCAAATTGGCGGTTCAGCAATGGAGGCTATGGCAAGACAGCCAGAAATGCAAGGGAAGCTGCAAGGCTCTGCAATTGTATTGATTGCTTTCGTTGAAGCAGTTGCTTTATTTGCAGTGGTTGTATCGCTGATTAAGTAGATATATTAATTACTTAAATTTATTAGTATGGATTTAGTTACCCCAGATATTGGTCTCATTTTTTGGACCACAGTTTCATTTGCTATATTATATTTCATTCTTGCAAAATTTGCTTGGAAGCCAATTTTAGGTGCAGTAAATGAAAGAGAGAAATCAATCAAAGATGCACTATCTGCAGCTGAAATGGCTAAGCAAGAAATGGCAAGCCTAAAGGCAGATAATGAAAAAATTCTGAGCGAAGCAAAGCTTCAGAGAGAGTCATTGCTAAAGGAAGCCAGAGAAATTAGGTCCAGAATTATTGCTGATGCTGAAAGTGAAGCAATGGACAAGGCAAATAAACTCATAGAATCTGCAAAAACAGCTATTGAAAATGAAAAATCTGCCGCAATGAAAGAGTTGAATAATACCGTAGTTGACCTGTCTTTAAATATTGCTGAAAAACTTTTAACCAAAGAGCTTGATGATAAAGAAACACAACTACAAAATATTCAAGAAATTCTTGAAAACACAAAACTTAATTAATGCAATCAAGAGCAGCTATTAGATATGCAAGAGCAATTTATGAAATTGCAGACGAGGAAAAACTTATTGAAGAGGTTTTTAACGATATGATTAGAATTAATAAGTTGAATCGTGACTCATTTGATTTTAAAAATTTATTGTCAAATTCTATTATAGATAATATTGATAAGAAAAAAGCAATTTTATCTTTAATAGAGAAAAATAATTCAATAACTGAAAAACTTTTAGATCTTTTGATTTATAATAAGAGGGTTGCAATTATAAGTGATATTGCAAGTAGTTTTATACAGTTGTATAACAAACATAACAATATTAAGGAAGCATTTGTAATAACTGCTTCTCCAATTGACAAAAATCTTGAGAATCAGATTTTGTCTCAGATTAAAATTCCTGAAGCAAAGTCAATTACCCTGACAAATCTTGTAGATTCAAGTATTATTGGGGGATTTATAATTCGATATGATGGCAAGGAATATAATGCTAGTATCAAACAGAACTTACAAAACTTGAAAACAGAACTTACAAATTAAAAAATTATGTCAGAAGTGAATCCAGCTGAGGTTTCAGCTATATTAAAAAAACAACTTAAAGATTTTGACTCCTCCTCTTCTTTAAATGAAATAGGCAGTGTTTTAACTGTTGGAGATGGTATCGCAAGAGCATATGGGCTCACAAATGCTCAGTATGGTGAGCTTGTTGAGTTTTCTAACGGCACACAAGGAATTGTATTGAATCTTGAAGAGGATAATGTTGGTATTGTACTACTTGGATCATCTACTGACATAAAAGAAGGTGATACTGTGAAAAGAACATCTACAATTGCTTCAGTTAAAGTAGGCGAAGGCATTGTAGGAAGAGTAGTTGATACTCTTGGAAACCCTATAGATGGGAAAGGGGAATTAAAAGGGGAATTATTTGAAATGCCTTTGGAGAGAAAAGCACCAGGTGTAATTTTTAGACAACCAGTTAATGAGCCTTTACAAACTGGTATAAAATCAGTTGATGCGATGATCCCAATTGGTAGAGGTCAAAGAGAGCTTGTAATTGGTGATCGTCAGACAGGAAAAACTACTGTTTGTATTGATACAATTTTAAATCAGAAA
>NTKO01000013.1 GCA_002457735.1 Bacteroidetes bacterium MED-G13
AATATTTTTATTAAAATCATAAAGTAATATTTTGTAAAGATGCGTAGTTCTATCACTTATTGATTTCACTTTAAGTAAATCCAAAGATCCATCTCCTAAACTTCTATTATACATTTCTAAAGGATTATAAGACGTGGTAAATAGCTTTTGTATTGTTAATTTATTTTTTTTAAATGCAGCATAATCAATAAAAGTATTGATATGTCTCCATTCATTGAACGAAAACCTGTTAAAATCCATATTAAAAATTTTATTGTTATTTATGAAGGTTTCAATTTCATTTATGCCCATAACATTATTTGTTAAATTCATTTTATCATACGAATCAACTCCAAATCCAACTATACCTGAAACTTTTAAGGTGTCAGAAATATATTTTTCATTTACTTTCTTCAGGTTTAGTTTTTTGAATCCTAATTTGGGATTTTCATATAGACCTTCATGGTTTCTAAATAATTGTTTGTAAAAAATATTTTTAACGATAGGGGGGATTGTATCCTTAATTCTCTCTTTTTTAAATTTTAAAGGATTGATTGGGTGATCATTTTTGTCTCTTATTTCGTAATGTAAATGAGGCCCTGTACTTCTCCCGGTATTTCCACTAAATCCAATTAGTTCCTTTTTTTTAATTCTATATTGGTTTTTTTTTGGAAATAAACGGATTTCAAATTTTTTTTCTGAGTATTGAATTTCTTTGACTATTTTTTGGATTCCTGGCGAAAAGTTTTCAAGATGGGCATATACTGATGATTGACCATTGTCATGCTTTATATATATTGCTTTTCCATTTCCACCAAGGGTTATTTGTATTCTTTGAATGTATCCATCTTCCAAGGAAAAAATTTTATAGCCTGTTTTACCTTTGGTTTTAATATCAATTCCGGAATGAAAATGATTTGGCCTAAGCTCTGCAAAGCTACCTGAAAGATATATGGGGAGTTCAACCGGAAAATCAAAATTATTTTGTGATTTTGCAGAAATGAAAACTATTAATAAAAGATAAAATAAACTGGCTTTCATTTTTAACTAAATTATAATTTATTGCGAATTAATAATTAAAAAATTCTGAAAAGTTATTTACTAATATTAAATTTGATTCAAAGCACATATTTTGAGTAAAAGTTTAGATCTATTAGAAGTTATTGAAGAAAACGTTTTAAAGAATATTGAAAAAATCAAGTATTTAGAGGAATTTAATATGAAAATTCAAAAAGAAAACGAAAACCTTAAGTTGGAGTATAATTTGACTATTGATAAGTTGAAATTACTTCAAAATGAATTAAAAGCTGTAAAAATTGCCAAATCAATAACTCAAGGTGATAAGAGTAGTTCAAATGACACAAGAGAATTAGTTGACAGTTTAATTAAAGAGATTGACTTATGTGTAACACAACTTTCTAATAATGAGTGAAAAGCTAAAAATTAAAATTTCAATTGCAAATAGAGTATATCCTTTGATTATTGATCCCAAAAAAGAAGAAAGTTTAAGAATTGCTGCTCAAGAAATAAATTCACTTGTGAAAAAAATTGAAGAGAATTACTCTGTCCAAGATAAACAAGACGCACTCGCCATGTGTGCACTTCAAATTTCAGCTAATAAAAAACAATCAATTATTAAGGATAATGAATTGATTAATGAACTTGAAAATAAAATTGATTCTATCAATAATTTATTCAATAAAAAATAATTACTTTTATAATGCCTGTATTGGTTTTTTGTAAACTCAACGCTATATAATTAAAAATGGTGAGTCTTTAATGCTAAATCGTGCTGATGTTCTCAGATTTTTGATCATTAAGTTAGCCATAAACTTGTTTTTTTGGAGTTTAATAAACAACTTTTACAGGCTTTTTTTATGAACGCGGATGAAATCTTTTCATCACATTTACTAATGCTTTATTATCTAAATGTGTATATATTTCCGTTGTTGTTATACTCTCATGTCCTAGCATTTGTTGAATAGTTTTTAAATCTGCTCCATTTTCAAGTAAATGAGTTGCAAAAGAGTGTCTAAATGTATGGGGAGATATATTTTTTTTTATTCCAGCTAACTTTGTCAAATTTTTAACAATTGTAAATATCATTGCTCTTGTAAGACCTTTTCCTCTTCTATTTAAAAATAAAGTATCTGTTTGTGTTGGGTTTATTTTATTTTTAGATCTTGATTTTTTTAAATAATTCATTATACATTTTTTATTTATTTGACTAATTGGAACTAATCTTTGCTTGTTACCCTTTCCTGTAACCTTTAAAAAGTCCTCGTCTAAATGTAAATCTGATAATTTTAAATGAATAAGTTCACTAACTCTTAGCCCGCAACCATAAATAGTTTCAATTATTGCAATATTTCTATAATATTCATTCTTATTCTTCTCGATTTTTGAGACCATTAAATTAATTTCTTCAATGCTTAAAGTGTCAGGTAACTTTCTTTGAGTTTTAGGTTGTTCAATTTCAGCAAGGGGATTGGATTTAATTAGTTTTTCAAATAATAGATATTCATAAAAACTTTTTATTCCAGAGATAATTCTAGATTGAGAAGATGGGCTAACATCTTTAGAAAGGTGTTTTATGAATTCTTTGATTATTTCAGAATCAAGCTGTAAGGGCTTAATTTTTTTATTAACATCTAAAAACTTTGTCAACTTTATCAAATCATGCTCATAACTCATAATTGAGTTTATGCTCAATCCTCTTTCAATTTTTAAATAATCTTTAAAATCACTGATTGCATCTTTCCAATTCATATTATTAATAAAATTAATTAATTTTAATAAATTTAGAACATGAAAAAAATTATGATAATAAATGGACCAAACTTAAATCTTCTTGGCACAAGAGAAGTGGACATTTATGGAAATATTTCATTTGAATCATATCTTACAAATCTTAAAAAAAAATATTCTGAAGTTGATATTCATTTCTTTCAATCAAATATTGAAGGTGAACTAATTAATAAGATTCAAGAGGTTGGTTTTAGTTATGATGGGATAGTTCTAAACGCTGCAGCATATACTCACACTTCAGTTGGCATCTCTGATTCTATTGCTGCTATTTCATCCCCTGTAATAGAAGTTCACATTTCAAATATTCACGCTAGGGAAGAGTTTAGATCAAAGTCTCTTATTTCAAAAAATGTTGAAGGCATCATATGTGGATTTGGATTAAAGTCTTATGATTTAGCAATTGACTCTATCATTTATAAATGAATAACTTCATTATAAGCATCAGCCACTGCCTCCATTATAGCCTCTGACATAGTTGGGTGTGGATGTATAGTTTTTAATACCTCCATTCCTGTGGTTTCTAGTTTTCTTCCTAATACAGCTTCGGCTATCATATCTGTTACGCCAGCTCCAATCATATGGCAACCAAGCCATTCACCGTATTTTTTATCAAAAATTACTTTTACAAATCCTTCCTTGTTTCCGGATGCGTTGGCTTTACCAGATGCAGAAAAGGGAAATTTACCAACTTTAATTTCATATCCTTGCTCGATGGCTTGTTTTTCTGTTAGCCCTACACTTGAAACCTCTGGATGACAATAGGTACATCCAGGAATATTACCATAATCAATAGGTTGGACATCATGCCCTGAGATTTTTTCAACACATAAAATTCCTTCTGCAGATGCGACGTGAGCTAATGCAGGACCAGAAACCACATCACCGATAGCATAATAACCAGGAATATTTGTGTTATAATATTTATCAACAAGAATTTTGTCTTTATCTACTGCAATACCAACTTCCTCTAATCCAACATCTTCAATATTGGATTTAATCCCAACAGCTGATAATAATATTTCAGATTCAATATTTTTTTCTCCCTCATTAAGCTTTATCGTCGCGATTACTGATTTAGTATTTTTCTTAACCGAAACAACTTCAGATGAAGTCAAAATTTTAATTCCTTTTTTCTTGAATGATTTTTGTAATTCTTTAGAAATATCCTCATCTTCAATTGGGGCGATATTTGGCATATATTCAATTATTGTAACATCTGTACCCATACTATTATAAAAATATGCGAATTCAATCCCTATTGCACCTGATCCCACTATCGTTATACTTTTAGGTTGTTTTTTAAGGGTCATTGCTTCTCGATAACCTATGATTTGTTTACCATCTTGAGGAATAGAGTCCAGTATTCTAGATCTAGATCCTGTAGAAATAATTATATGATCAGCTTGATATTCTGTTCCATCAACTGAAACTAATTTATTGGGTTTAATTTTCCCGTAGCCCATGAGAACATCAATTTTATTTTTTTTCATCAAAAAGTTTACTCCTTTGCTCATTCCCGCAGCAACATTTCTGCTTCTTTGTATGACCTTATTAAAATCTTTCTTTACAGAGTCAACACTAAAGCCAAATTCATCAGCTTTGTTTAGATATTCAAAAACTTGAGCTGATTTTAATAATGCCTTAGTCGGAATACACCCCCAATTCAAACAAACACCGCCCAAACTTTCCTTCTCAACTATTGCGGTTTTAAAACCTAACTGTGAAGCTCTGATTGCAGTCACATACCCACCTGGACCACTTCCAACTACTATTACGTCATATTTATTCATCTTTCTGATTATTTTTTTTGTCAAAATTTATACTTATTGAATTAACACAATATCTTTTACCTGTTTCGGTAGGTCCATCATCGAAGATGTGACCGAGATGTCCATCACAATTAGTGCATATAATTTCAGTTCTAATCATATTATGTGAAAAATCATCAACATATGTGATAGCACCCTTAATTGCATTATCAAAACTTGGCCAACCACAATCTGACTCAAACTTTTGATCACTATTAAACAATGGTGTATTACATCCTTTACAGTTATATACGCCATTTTCAAAATGTAAATTATATTTCCCTGTATTTGGATATTCAGTACCCTTATTTCTTAGAATTCTAAATTCTTCTGGGGATAAAATTTCTTTCCATTCTTTTTCAGACTTGATAATCTTTTTTTTAGTCATACTAATCTTTTTTGATGATATGTTATTTTGTGAATAACAACTTGCTGATATTGAAATAATTATAAAAAAAAAGCTAATTTTTTCTAGCATTTAAAATTTACTTTAAAGAAAAAAATATTTTTAATTAAACATAAATGTTTAGATTTAGCAAAGTTATTTTAATTATATGAAAATTTATAAGAAAGGAGCTAAAAAATTGTTAAATGCTTGGGCATTTTATGATTGGGCAAATTCAGTATATCCTTTAGTAATTTCAACAGCCATTTTTCCTATTTTTTATGGGATTATTACTGATGACTATATATTGGTTGGAGGGTATAGTATAAAAAGTACTGCGTTGATTACTTATATTTCAACACTTGCTTTTCTTTTATTAGTAATAATTACTCCAATTTTGTCTGGTATTGCAGACTATACAGGAAATAAAAAGCTTTTTATGAAATTATTCTGTTATACTGGATCATTTTCATGTATTATGCTTTATAATTTTAACATTGAATCCCTTGAGATTGGACTATTATTTTATTTTATTGCTCTTATTGGATTTTGGTGTAGTTTAGTTTTTTACAATTCTTATCTTCCCGACATAGCAAGACAAAGCCAACAAGATTACATAAGTGCTAAAGGCTACTCTATGGGATATGTAGGAAGCGTAATTTTACTATTTGTAATAATATTAATGGTAAATTTTCCTGATTTTTTTTCAATTTTGGAAGTAAACAATATTCCAGCAGAAATTATGGCAATGAAATACTCCTTTGTTATGGTGGGAATTTGGTGGTTTTTATTTAGTCAATACAGTTTTTATCATCTTCCGGGAAGGAAATATTATTTATCAAAAAAAGATTCTGTAAGAAATATTTCTGGAAATATAATATTTAATGGTTTTAATGAGTTAATTTCTGTATTGAAAATATTAAAAAACAAACCTGTTTTAAAAACTTTTTTATTGTCGTTTTTTATATACAGTATTGCATTACAGACTGTTATCCTTGTTGCTACATATTTTGGAGAATCAGAAGTTAATTGGAGTGCAGAAGAAAAAACATCTGGTTTGATAATTAGTATTTTAATAATTCAATTAATAGCTGTTTTAGGTTCTATTTTAGCTGCATTTTTTTCAAAGAAAATAGGAAATCTTTACACATTAATCTTTTTTAATTTCCTTTGGAGTGTACTTTGTATTTATGGGTTTTTTGTTTATGAACCTATTCAATTTTATGTTGCAGCTGCTTTTGTAGGATTTGCAATGGGTGGTATTCAATCCTTATCTAGATCTACATTTTCAAAATTTCTGCCAAAAACAACAAATACTACATCTTTTTTTAGCTTTTATGATATTGCCCAAAAACTAAGTATTGTGATTGGAACATTTCTTTTTGCTACAATTGACCAAATAACAGGCTCAATGAGATATGCTATTATATTTTTTCTAATTTTCTTTGTTATTGGTGCAATCATATTAATACAATTAAATATTAGAATTAATAAAAATTTAATGGCATAGTACTTGAAATATACATATGTGTTATTTCTGATAATTTATATTAACAGATATAAAATGTTTAATTATAATTACATTTTCAAACTATGTCCAAAAAAAATTTATTCAATATTGACAGTTTGTCAGTAAAAGATATTGATGAAAATTCAGAGTTAATTCCTTTAATGACACCTGAGGATGAAATTGAAATCAATAAAGAAGAGTTACCGCTTACTCTTCCAATATTGTCCTTAAGAAATACTGTTTTGTTTCCTGGTGTTGTTATTCCCATTACAGCTTCTAGAAATAAATCTATTCAATTGATTAAAGATGCTAATAATTTCAATAAACTCCTTGGCGTGGTTTCTCAAAAAAACGAAAAAATTGAAGATCCAAAAGCAAATGACATATTTAAAGTTGGAACAGTTGCTAAAATATTGAAGGTGTTACAAATGCCAGACGGTAATACAACTGTAATAATTCAAGGAAAAAAAAGATTTGAAATTGATAGAATAATTTCTGAAAAGCCTTACATAACAGCTAATATAAAAAATTCACCTGAGTTAAATCCAGGTCCTAAAAATTCAGAGTTTACAGCTACAATTGACTCAATAAAAGATCTTGCACTTGAAATTATTAAAAGGAACCCAAATATTCCATCTGAGGCATCATTTGCAATTAAAAATATTGAAAGTAATTCTTTTCTTATCAATTTTGTTTCATCAAATCTTAATTTACCTGTTTCAGATAAGCAGGTTATCCTTGAAATTAATGACTTGCAGGAGCGTGCAATTGAAACTTTAAAACAGATGAATATTGAGTTTAAAAAACTGGAAATTAAAAATGATATTCAATCTAAAGTTCAAACAGATTTAAGTCAGCAACAGCGAGAATTTTTTCTTCACCAACAAATGAAAACAATTCAAGAAGAATTGGGGGGTGTTAGCCATGATTCCGAGATTGATGAAATGAAAAAAAGGTCTAAAAAGAAAAAATGGAATAATGAGGTAAAAAACCATTTTGAAAAAGAGCTTGCAAAACTTCAACGAATGAATCCTCAAGTATCAGAATACTCTGTACAAAGAAATTACCTTGATTTATTACTTGATTTACCATGGAATGAGTATACAAAAGATAAGTTTGATTTAATAAAAGCGAGAAAAATATTAGACAGGGATCATTTTGGATTAGATGATGTAAAAAAGAGAATAATTGAATATTTAGCTGTTTTAAAACTTAGAAATGACATGAAATC
The DNA here is from genome assembly GCA_002457735.1 of Bacteroidetes bacterium MED-G13. Classification (GTDB taxonomy): domain Bacteria; phylum Bacteroidota; class Bacteroidia; order Flavobacteriales; family Flavobacteriaceae; genus MED-G13. The sequence continues at coordinate 7,722 of NTKO01000013.1, forward strand.
TCCAATATTATGCCTTCATGGTCCACCTGGGGTTGGAAAAACTTCATTGGGGAAATCTATATCAGAAGCAGTTGGGAGAAAGTACGTGAGAATTTCCTTGGGTGGCCTTAGAGATGAAGCAGAAATAAGAGGTCATAGAAAAACTTACATTGGTGCAATGCCAGGTAGAATCATACAAAATATTAAGAAAGCTAATTCCTCAAATCCAGTTTTTGTTTTAGATGAAATTGATAAACTAACTTCTTCCTCAATTGGTGATCCCTCTTCTGCAATGCTTGAGGTATTAGATCCAGAGCAAAACAAAGAATTTTATGATAACTACCTAGAAAAAGGTTTTGACCTGTCAAAAGTCATGTTTATTGCTACATCGAATAATTTATCCCTAATACAGCCCCCTCTTAGAGATAGAATGGAGATCATTAATGTTAGTGGATATACCACAGAAGATAAAGTTCAAATTGGAAAGAAATTCTTGTTACCAAAACAAATTAAGGAACATGGGTTAAGTAAAAATGATGTAAAAATCAGACCCAATGTAATTGAGAAAATCATTGAAAGTTATACAAAAGAGTCTGGAGTAAGAAGTTTAGAAAAAAATATTGCCAAAATAGTTAGAAATTGTGCCAAAAATATAGCCACAGAAGAGAAATATGATGTCAATATAAAGTTAGAAGACTTAAAATCTATATTAGGACCTAAAAAAATAATTCGTGATAAATATGAAACAAATGGTGTTGCAGGAGTGGTTACAGGTCTAGCTTGGACACAGGTAGGAGGAGATATTTTATTTATCGAATCAATAATATCACCAGGTAAAGGTAAATTATCAATTACCGGAAATATAGGAAAAGTTATGTCAGAATCAGCTACTATTGCTTTGGAGTACATAAAGTCAAACGCCAAAAGGTATAAATTAGATCAAGTAATATTTGATAAATATAACATTCATATTCATGTTCCAGAGGGAGCTACGCCAAAAGATGGTCCTAGTGCAGGTATTGCCATGTTAACTTCTCTTATTTCATTATTTACGCAGAAAAAGATAAAATCCAAATTGGCAATGACCGGAGAGATTACTCTAAGAGGCAAGATATTGCCAGTTGGAGGAATTAAAGAAAAGATATTAGCTGCCAAAAGAGCAAATATCAAGGAAATCATTTTATGTAATCAAAACAAAGCTAATGTTGAAGAAATAAAAAAAGAATATGTCAAAGGCTTAAAGTTTCATTATGTATCCAAAATGAGTGAAGTTGTTGATATTGCGATTACAAATTATAATGTAGATAATTTTAAAACTCTGTAATAAAATTTAGATATTGTAGTTTTAATATTATGAAAGTTAACTCATATAAACTTTTTATAAGGTTTGTCTTTTTATTACTACCTCTTTCCATTGTTTCTCAATCTGCTGGTGAGTCAACTTATCAGTTTTTGAATATACCCGTCTCACCTAGACAACTTGCTCTTGGTGGTAAAACAATAACTACATTCGATAACGATGTTTCAATGGCATTGTATAATCCATCTACAATTAACCAAGAAATGGACAATATTTTTTCATTTAACTATTTTAATTATTTCTCTGATATTTCATATGGGAATATTTCTTATGCGTACAGATTAAACAATAGAGGTAGCACCCTTCATTTTGGTTTTAAGTATATTAATTATGGTGATTTTTCAGGCTACGACGAATCAGGTAATTATACTGGAGAATTTACCGGTAATGAAGGTTGTTTTATTGCTTCATATTCAATAAAGCTTCGATCAATTCCAATTTACTTGGGTACAAGTATAAAGCTCATTTCATCAAGATTAGAGCAGTATAATTCTTATGCGCTTGCTACAGATATTGGAGCATTTTATTATGATGATTTGAATGACTTAAATATTTCATTAGTATTAAGAAATCTTGGATATCAAATTAAGCCATACAACGAAGTTCGAGAGTCATTCCCAATTGAAATTAATCTTGGTGTTTCTCAAAGATTACAAAATGCACCAATAAATTGGCATTTAACATTTGAGAATTTACAAAAATGGCCTATTGGATATTCCAATCCATCAAGAATAACATCAGATTTGGATGGTAATATCACTGAAGAAAAAATAGGTTTATTTAACGAGCTATTAAGGCACGTCATTATTGGGGTCGAGCTATTTCCAAAATCTTTTTTCAACATGCAACTTGGATATAGCTTTAGAAGGGGTGAAGAATTAAGAATTTTAGAGCAAAGAAATTTCTCTGGCTTATCTTTTGGATTTGGAATTAGATTTAATAAAATAAAACTTAATTATTCTCATTCTAGATTTTCAAGTGCACAGAATATAAATTATATTGGACTGCAAATGAATTTAAATTAATGGTAGGTAGAATTATTGCAATTGACGGACATGCCTCAACCGGTAAAAGTTCTCTGGCAAAATACTTGTCAAAGGAATTTAATTGCATTCACATTAATTCTGGCTCAATGTATAGAGCAATCACTTTATATATGATTAACAATAATTTGATTAAATATGTCGATAAAGATATAGATTATTTGTTATCTAAGCTTAGTGATATCAGAATTGAATTTAAAGAAGTCGATGATAAATTAAAATTATTTTTAAATGAAAAAAATATTGAAAAAGATTTGAATTCCTTGAGCGTTTCAAATGAGGTTAGTAATATCGCTGCAATCCCTGAAATCAGAACTAAACTAGTGAAACTTCAAAGAGAAATTGATAGGTCAAAAGGTGTTATAATGGATGGCAGGGATATTGGCTCTGTTGTATTTCCCAATGCAGATTTAAAATTATTTTTAACCGCATCCATTAAAGTTAGAGCAAAAAGAAGGTATGATGAATTGATAAAAAAAGGTGCAAATATAACTCTAATTGATGTTATAAATAATATAGAAGATCGTGATCATAAAGATTCTAACAGAAAAACTTCTCCACTTGTCATTGATGATGACGCTATTGTAATTGATAATACCAATAAAACAATTCCTGATCAAGTAGAGTTGATAAAAGAAATAGTAAAATCTACATTTTATAATTAATATATTGAATTAAGAAAATATTTTTTATTTTCGCAGTCCCGATTGTTATTTAAGGTTCAGCATTGGGATTAAAATATGTTAATCTCTTCTAGAATTAATATTAAATGAACTAATAATTCTAGAATACAAATTTACTTGCCATGCCAAAAAAAGAAGAAGAAAAGGCAACTAGTCCTACAAAAAAAACATTAAATAAAACTACTCTAAAAGTAAAAGAATCTAAAGCCAAACCAACCAAAGCTAAGGAAACCAAAGCGAAAGCTGCTAAAGTAAAGGAAACTAAAGAAAAAGTTGCCAAATTGAAGGAAACTAAGACTAAGGCCACAAAATCAAAAGAAACCAAAACTAAGGCTAAAAAAGATAATAAATTACTAACTGACGAAAAGGCTGCAGACAAAACCTCTAAAATTATCGACAAAAATTTATCAGATATTAAATCCGAGGATTCTACAAAAACTCCAGATCAATCTGAAGAAAAGCTTAATATTGAAGATTTTGATTGGCATAATTTTGAAGAAGGTATTGAAGAAGTTAATGAAAAACAAATCAAAGAATTTGAAAAATTAGTTGAAGAAAATTTTGTTGAAACTCTTACCAATAATGTAGTTGAAGGTACTGTTGTTCATATGACTGAAAGAGAGGCTATTATTGATATAAATGCAAAATCAGAAGGCGTAATTTCTCTAAATGAGTTTAGATATAATCCTGATCTTAAGATAGGTGATAAAGTTGAAGTCCTAATTGATATTAGAGAAGATGCAACTGGACAACTCATTTTATCTCACAGAAAAGCCAGAGTAATTAAAGCTTGGGAAAGAGTAAATAATGCACATGAATCTGGAGAAATTGTTAACGGATATATAAAATGTAGGACTAAGGGTGGAATGATTGTAGATGTATTTGGTATTGAGGCTTTCCTGCCAGGATCTCAAATTGATGTTAAGCCAATTAGAGATTATGATCAATATGTCGACAAAACAATGGAATTTAAAGTTGTAAAAATTAACCACGAATTTAAAAATGTTGTTGTTTCTCATAAAGCTCTGATAGAAGCAGATATTGAACTACAAAAGAAAGAAATAATTAAGCAACTTGAAAAGGGCCAAATTTTAGAGGGTATTGTAAAAAATATCACTTCATATGGAGTATTTATGGATTTAGGTGGAGTTGATGGATTGGTTCATATTACTGATTTATCATGGTCAAGGATTAATCATCCAAATGAAATAGTTGAGCTAGATCAAAAATTAAAAGTTGTAATACTAGATTTTGATGAAGATAAATCAAGAATACAGTTAGGATTAAAGCAATTAAATAAGCATCCCTGGGAGGCACTTTCTGATGATACGAAAGTTGGAGATGAAGTAAAAGGAAAAGTAGTTGTAATTGCAGATTACGGCGCGTTTGTTGAAATTTCTGAAGGAGTAGAAGGTTTAATTCATGTTTCTGAAATGTCTTGGTCTACACATCTTCGGTCAGCTCAGGATTTTTTCACAATTGGAGATGAAGTAACTGCTAAAATTTTGACTTTTGACAGAGAGGAAAGAAAAATGTCTCTTGGAGTTAAGCAGTTAACTCCAGATCCTTGGACAGACATAACAAAAAAATATCCTGTTGACTCAAAACATAATGGAATAGTAAGAAATTTTACAAATTTTGGTGTATTTGTTGAACTTGAGGAAGGAGTTGATGGATTAGTACATATTTCAGATTTATCATGGACTAAAAAAATTAGACATCCTAGAGAATTTTGTGAATCTGGTAAAAATATGGATGTAGTTGTACTTGAATTAGATGTTAATAACAGAAAGCTAAGTTTGGGGCACAAACAACTTCAAGATAATCCCTGGGATAATTATGAAGTTGAATTCGGAGTAAACACAGTACATAATTTTGAAGTTACAGAAATTGTACCTAAGGGTGCTACTGTAAAATTCAATGAGGATATTACTGCATTTATTCCCTCAAGACATATGTTAAAAGAAGACAACTCAAAGCTTGAAAAAGGAGAAAAAGTAGATCTTAAGGTTATAGAATTTAATAAAGATTCAAAGCGTGTGGTTTTATCTCACACTCAAACTTTTAAGGATATCGCTTCTAAATCTAAGAAAAGCTCTAAAACTGTAGTTTCTGTTGATAATGATCCACCAAAAAATACATTAGGTGATGCAAATGAACAATTGCAAGAACTAAAAGATAAAATGGACGGAAAATAACAAAAAAAAGCCTTTCAATTGAAAGGCTTTTTTTTTAAATTAAAATTAATTTTATTAAAATATGGGTCAGCATATATTATTTAATCATTCTCAAGTAAATATTTGCTTAGAAAGACTTGCATATCAACTACTAGAAAATCATGATGATTTTTCAGAAACTGTTCTAATAGGTCTTCAACCACGAGGAAGGTTTCTCTCTGAAAATATGGTTAATATTTTAAAAAATAAATATGATTTACGAGAATTAGATTATGGTTATTTAGATATTACTTTTTTTAGAGATGATTTTAGAACTAAGAGTGATATTTTAATTCCAAATGAATCAAACTTTAAGCTAAATGTTAATAATAAAAAAGTTGTGTTTATTGATGATGTTTTATATACAGGAAGAACAATAAGGGCAGCTTTAACAGCAATTGAAAGTTTTGGTAGGCCCAAATCAATTGAGCTACTTATTTTAATAAATAGAAGATATAGTAGAGAACTTCCAATTCAAGCAGATTATAAGGGGTTTAATGTTGATGTTTATGAAGATCAAAAAGTTTATGTGAATTGGAGTGAAAAAAATAATTATGTTTATTTAGAGAATATAAAGTGATGGAATCTCTTAGTGTAGATAACTTAATTGGAATCAAGAATTTAAATATTAATGATATCAAGTTGATATTTAAAACTGCAGATAATTTTAAAGAAATTATTAATCGTCCCATTAAAAAAGTACCCTCCTTAAGAGATATAACAATTGCAAATTTATTCTTTGAAAACTCAACAAGAACTAAACTCTCTTTTGAATTAGCCGAAAAAAGATTATCAGCAGACGTTTTAAATTTTTCAGCCTCTCAGTCATCTTTGAAAAAAGGAGAGTCACTTATCGATACTATAAATAATATTTTATCAATGAAAGTAGATATGATTGTTATCAGACACCCAAATGCTGGAGTACCTGAATATATTTCAGCAAAAGTTGATGCAACCATTATTAACGCAGGAGATGGTGCTCACGAACACCCAACACAAGCACTACTGGACTCTTATTCAATAAGAGAATCATTAGGAGAGATTAAAAATAAAAATATTTTAATTGTTGGAGATATTATTCATAGCAGAGTGGCTTTATCAAATATATTTGCATTAAAAATGCAAGGAGCAAATGTTAAGCTATGTGGACCAAATTCACTAATGCCAAAATATATAGATAAACTTGGTGTAGAGATTATTAATAATTTAGATGATGCATTACAATGGTGTGATGTGGTTAATATGCTAAGGATTCAAAATGAAAGAATGAATAAAAGTTTTTTCCCTAGCTTAAGAGAATATGTTAAGTTGTATGGATTAAATTATGAAAGGTTAAGTAAGTTAAATCGAGATATAATTATAATGCACCCAGGACCCATAAATAGAGGAGTTGAACTTACTAGTGAGTTGGCAGATTCGAAAAATTCAATAATTCTTGATCAAGTTGAAAATGGTGTTGCTATTAGAATGGCTGTTATTTATTTACTTGCAAAACAAAAATTCAATCGTTGAAATTAAAAATATTAGGTTCACAAGGTGCATTGCCGAAAAGAGGTTTGTATTCCTCCTCACAAGTTTTAAATATTAAGAATAAATATATATTAATTGATTGTCCTGAAGGTATTCAGTTTCAGTTAAAAAATTATCGAGTTAAATTTTCAAAAATTGATTTTATTTTAATTTCACATGCCCATGGTGATCATTATTTTGGATTAATGGGCTTAATTTCAACATATTCTCTTTTGAGAAGGACAAATAAATTAACAATATTTTGCCCCAAAGTTGTCTCAGAAATTATAAACTCACAAATGAAAATTTCATCAATATTTCTTTACTATGATCTAGAGATCATTTCATTAAATTCAAAAGATTCTGAAAAGATTTATGAATCAAATGATTTTACAATAGTTACAATCCCGTTAAAGCATTCAATATATTGCAATGGGTTTCTTATCAGTGAAAAAAATAATAAAAGAAAGTTGAATTTAGATTTAGCTAAAAAATTAAATATAAATAAAGTTTATTTTAATAAATTAACCAAAGGGGAAAATGTATTTAATGAAATGGGGAGGGAAATTGATTTTAGAGATGTAACATCAAAGGTTTTAAATAGATCTTACGCATATTGTAGTGATACAATTTACTTTCCTAATATAATTGAAAAAATAACCCACATTGATTTATTATATCATGAATCTACTTTTTTGGAAAAAGACAAAAAAAAAGCAAAATTAACTATGCATTCGACTGCAATGGATGCAGCTAAAATCGCAAGTAAAGCACAAGTTAGTAAATTATTGATTGGACATTTTTCTTCAAGATATGAAAATTTAGACTTATTTATAAATGAAGTTAAACAGAGGTTTCAAAACGTAGAATTAGCATTTGATGGTAAAGAAATCAATATATAATTTAAGAATTAAATTAATTAAATTTGTACAATGAAATCTGATCTTAGTAATTACAGAAAATCCTACAATAAGGGATATTTATCAGAGGAAGAAATATTTGACAGCCCTTTGGAATTATTTAATAAATGGTTTAATGAAGTCTCCTCAACTTGTCTTGATATTGAAATTAATGCTATGACTTTATCAACTATTGATAAAGAGGGTTTTCCTAGAAGTAGAGTCGTTTTATTAAAATATTTTTCTGAAGAAGGGTTCACTTTTTTTACTAATTACAATAGCAATAAAGCCAAATCTATTCTAAATAATAATAAAGTTTCTTTATCATTTTTTTGGGAAAAAATGGAAAGACAGATACTAATTAAGGGAGAGTCATTTAAGACAAGTGAAGTTGTAAGTGATAATTATTTTAATTCACGTCCATCTGGCAGTAAAATAGGTGCATTAGTTTCTTCTGATCAAAGCTCTGTAATCCCGTCTAGATCTTTTTTAGAAAATAAATTTAAAGAAATTAAAAAAGAATTCGAAAATAGCGAAATTTGTCGCCCACTTAATTGGGGTGGATTTATTGTAAAACCAATAGAATATGAGTTTTGGCAAGGTAGAGAAAACAGGTTGCACGATCGAATTAGGTACAATAACAAAAATAATAAATGGATTATTGAAAGATTAAGTCCATGAAAAAATTAAAACTAAAAAAATTAGCCGCAATAGATATTGGATCAAACGCTATTAGATTGTTAATTGCTAATACATACATTGAAAATAAAAATCTAACATATAAAAAAGTATCTCTAATTAGACTTCCTATAAGACTAGGAAATGATGTTTTCACTAAAGGAGAAATTTCAAAAAATAATGTAAACAACTTGATTAAATCTGCAGAAGCTTTCAAAAGTATTATGAAAATTCATAATGTTTCTAGATATATAGCTGTTGCTACATCTGCTATGAGAGAAGCACAAAATGCAAAGCAAACGATAGATAAAATTTACAAAAAAACAAAACTAAAAATTCAAATAATTTCTGGTGATTTAGAGGCTTCTTACATACTTCACTTATTTAAAAATAATTTGAATATTAAAAATAAAAATTATTTATTTATTGATGTTGGTGGTGGTAGTACAGAAATCAATCTATTATCAAACGGAAAAATAATTGCTTCTGATTCGTTCAAAGTAGGAACAGTTAGACTGATAAATAATTTTGATAATAACATTTTAAATGATTTGTCCGATTGGATTAATAGAAAAACAATGAAAATTAAAAACATAATTGTAATTGGAACAGGTGGAAATGCAAATAAAATCTTAAAAATTTTAAATAAAAACCCCTATGAAATAATAAAATTAAACTATTTATTAGATCTATTTAAAAAAGTTAAAAATTATACGATTAATGAAAGAATAATAAAGCTAAAGTTAAATACTGACAGGGCAGATGTAATTGTACCTGCATTAGAAATTTATACTGATGCATTAAAATGTTCTAATTCAAGTAAATTTATGGTTCCAAGAATAGGATTAGCAGATGCTTTGATTCTAAGTTTGTACAAAGCTAATGTGAAAGGGAATAATTTAGATTGAAAGTTTAAACATATTTTTAAGCTTTTCAATCTTGGGATTTTTTTCTTTTAAAGCATTGTATTTTTCTGTAGTAGTATATTTAAATTTTTTTCTGATGTTTTTGTCAACAGAAATAATCAATTTTAAATTATTTTTTAATTCTTCACGAATAAAATTTTGAATTGAAATTATTTCTTTTTCAATTTCAAGCCTTGTTGTGTCATTAGGAACATTATAGGATATTGAATTTTTAGATAATATAGGAGTTGAAATTCTTAATATTGAGGCTATATTATACCTACCATTGGATTCTAATGTTTCAGCATATTTTACCCATGCAGATTGCATATTTTTTTCAGATGTATTTACACTTGGTGAGTCTATAAAAATCTCCTCAATGGAGTCAATATGTTTTGTATTTTTTTCTTGTTTTACACTTTTTAATGACAACGTTGATGCAAATAAATTTTCATCAATTTTTGCAACTGGAGCTTCATCAGCTACAACTTCTTTATTTTCTTCATTAATCAAAATTTCTGTTAAGAAATTTAAGCCTTTAAATGTAGAAAAAGGAATTGGTTTAAAAATTACTTTTTTTTTTTATCATCATGTTCTAGTGAAGTGATTTTTAAGAAAGTTAATTCAATAAGTAAATTTTGATTAAGACTTTTTTGAAAGTTTAACTCAGCTTGATTTAATATTGACAAAATTTCAATAATAATGCTATAACTCAATTTTTTAGAATATTTTGACAAATTATCAATTTCAGCTTTTTCATTGTGACTTAATAACATTGTGTGTTCATTTTTACTGACCAATATGTCACGCAGGAAAGAAGAAAAAGTTGAAATAAATATTTCACCTGCAATACCTTTATTTAAAATATTATTTATTTCAACTATTAAATTAGGAATATCTTTTTTAAGAATATGATCTAGAATTTTAATACTATCATTAATATCTAAGGAATTTAGATTATTTTGAACAGCATCTTTATTTATTTCTTTGCTTACACCTAAAACTTTGTCAAAAAGCTGCAATGCGTCTCTCATAGATCCATCACTCTTTGTTGCTATTATCTGCAAGGATTCTTTGTCATGAGATATATTTTCCAAAGAACAAATCTTTTCGAGATTTTTAATAATATCAAAATTGGAAATACGTTTGAAATTATAAATTTGACATCTAGAAATGATAGTTGGAATGATTTTATGTTTTTCGGTAGTAGCTAAAATAAAAATACAATGTTTAGGAGGCTCCTCTAATGTTTTTAAAAAGGCATTAAAAGCACCAGCTGAAAGCATATGCACCTCATCAATAATATAAACCTTATAATTTCCTTTTTGAGGAGGAATTCTAGTCTGTTCAATTAAGTTTCTTATATCATCAACTCCATTATTTGATGCAGCATCTAATTCAAATACATTATATGAATAATCATCATCAATTTTAAATTTATTAATTTCTCTAGCTACAATTCTAGCACAACTTGTCTTTCCAACTCCTCTTGGCCCAGTAAATAAAAGAGCATGAGGTAGTTTACCGCTAGAAATTGTGCTTTCTAGACTATTGGTTATTATTTCTTGACCAATAACATCTTTAAATTTTAGGGGCCTATATTTTCTTGCAGAAATAATAAATTGACTCATGAATATAATAATCTATAGATTAATAAATATAAATAAAAGAGTCATAATAAAACACTAAAAATTTATCAAATTCTTTATATATTTCAACAATTATTTATTTTTGCGTTGTGAATCGTCTTGTCGCTATTTATAGAGGAAAGTCCGAACACCAAAGTACATCACAATGGTTAATTGCCATCAATCGTGAGATTAGGAATAGTGCAACAGAAAGTATGTACAGGTTATGCTGTAGTGAAATCATGTAAACTCTGTGAGGTGCAATGTCATGTAAACCAGCACTTGAGAATTGTACGTTCGATGTTGGAGGGTAGACAGCTAGAATATACTGGCAACAGTATATCAAGATAAATGACAAGAACTATTATTAGTACAGAATTCGGCTTATAGATTCACAAAAAAGCGGGTTATATCCCGCTTTTTTTTTTAAAAAAACTAAATTTTGAATCACCATAACTTCTTTCATCAAATAAATGATTATTTTGGGCAAATGTATTTTTTTTATAATGCTCCAAGATAAAAATACTATTGTTATTTTTTAGGCAATTGCTTATTATGCAATTAATGATGTTTTCATATTTATTGTTGTCAAATAAATAGGGTGGGTCAGCAAAAACTAGATCATAAGTTCTTGTGAAGTTGTGGGAATAATTAAAGAAATTTTTAAAATAAACTGTATGATTAATTTCTAATTTTAATGATGTTGACTTAATAAATTTAACACAATCATAATTTTTTTCTAAAAAATCTATTTGCTTGGCACCTCGGGAAGCACATTCATATCCAAAAAAACCAGATCCTGAAAAAATATCAAAAACTTTAATATTATCAAATGAAATCAAGTTATTTAGAATATTAAAAAGCGCATGTCTACAAATACTTGTAGTTGGTCTAATGGGTAATTTTTTAGGTACATTTATTATTCTTCCTCCAAATTTTCCAGCTATAATTTTCATTTAAACTTGTTAAAAAGTATATTTTTTTCAGAAATATTTTCAAACGAAGGTATACTAAATTTATCATTGATGATTTCAATATTTCGCACATATTTGTAAAGAAATTCATATTTTTTTGATGATAAGCATATTTCACCAGTACATGCTACGTGAATTTTTTCATTATTTATATTTAGTTGTGTGAAAGTAAATAATGTATAGTACAAATAATCTTCGATCGAATTGGATTTAAAGTTATTATAAAATTCTAATTTTTTATTATTAAAAAATATTATATCAAAGCTCTCCTGATGAAAATTCAGAAAAATATTTTTCTTGTTCTCAATATTACATTTTTGTTTAAATTCACTAATTAATAAGGAAGCATAATGAAACTCTTTAAATAACGGGAATTTCTTGGAAAAAAAATTATTAATTTTTTTACTTGAAACATATAACCCCGTAATGCTATTTTCTAAAAATCTATAATAATTAATGAATGAGTTTGCTTTAAGTTTGGTATTAAACTTTAGATAGTCAGATAAATACCTTTTGTCAAAAACAGATGTAGGCACAATAGATAATGGACAATCATAATATATTAATTTTATTTCTTCAATTGAAATATCACTTTTTTCCAAAGAATTTATTGTTTTTTTTATGTCGGCTAAATGGTCAGAAAAGTTATTATTGTTAGTGAATTTTTTTTTCTTACTATCTATAATCTTCTTTTTGTGAGTAAGTATATAGTATATATATTTTAAACCAATATGTATGGAAAACATACTAATTTCCTTTTGAGTAGTTTTTTGGCCAATTCCCATTTGTATTTACCTCATTCATAGAACCAATCTTAAGAGATCGTCCATTAACACCATCGACAGATTGAACTTGATTCTCCTTTAAAACAAGGTTTATGGATAGATCGTGTAATATAACTTTTTTACTTATTTTAGCCTCAAACACAGGGATGTCAATACCATTTTGGTTTAGAAAACCTGCATTTAATTCAAATTTAGTTTTAGGATCTTTAGCATTAGGGACATAAAACATTTGCTCATATCTATTATCAAATCCAAATAAAGAGTCTTTTACTTGAATAAATCCTAAGGTATCAATAATAATAATATCTTTGTATGTCTTTACCCCACCATACCTTTTAGTCATTTCTTTATCTAAAATACTTGAATCTTTTCTTTGAGTTATAGTGAAAGAATCTGTTTCTATGAATCTAACAAGACTGTCCCAATTATTTTGAAAATAGCCCTTGACAGATCTGTGAGCTATCTGTGAATCTCTAATATCTTTAAGTTTAAGAATAACCTGTTGATAACGAATGTTTTTGACATCATCAAATCTGATTTCATCATTTATGGATGTAAACATTAAAAAGGCAAAAAACACTACATGTGCAAGCAATGCATATGATAGATAATTTTTTTGTATAGTGCTTATTTTAAACCTTATAAAATATACAATAATTAGTGCAAAAACAGGCGATAATATAATTTGCAATATAGCAGGCATATTCCAAAAAAATGCGTAAAAAATAAAGGTTAAATAGTATATAATATTATCATTTTTTCCTTGCTTTTTTCTAAAAAAATATATAGAAATTAAAATGATGAAGATTAAAAGAGGGATAAGTAAATCAGAAATATAATACATATCATTAAAATAATAATCTAAACAAAACTACAATTTTTTTTATTGTTAAGAAGTTAATATCTATAAAAACATATTTTTATATTTGAATTGAAATACTTTATCTAAATGGAAGAAACTTTTTCTTCAATTATTTTTTCAGATCCTACTATTGAATTTAATGTAAATCAAAAATCAGCGATCTTAAATATTCATGATTTTATATACTCATCTAGTAAAACTATTTTTGTTTTAAAAGGTTATGCTGGGACAGGAAAAACATACATCATTTCAAAAGTTGTAAAAAACTTATGGAAAATTAAAAAACCCGTAATTTTATTGGCTCCTACGGGTAGGTCTGCAAAAGTTTTATCTTCTTATTGTAATAAAGAAGCACATACAGTTCACAGGGAAATTTATTACGTTAAAAATAATCCAAATGGAAATATAAACTTTTCCCTAAAAATAAATAAACATAAAAATACAATATTTATTGTTGATGAAGCATCAATGATTCCAACTGCAAAAAAAAATGAAACTGGTCTCTTTTCAGATTCACTTTTAGATAATATTGTAAAATATGTCTACTCTGGATTTAAATGTAGTTTAATTATTATCGGCGATTTAGCACAATTACCACCAATTTTTTCTGAAAATTCCTTGTCGCTAGATGAAGGTTTTTTAAATAAAAAATATGATTTAAAAGTTATTTCCTCTGAATTGACTGAAGTTGTTAGGCAGAAAGAGCATTCAGGTATTTTATCTCTAGCCACATATTTGAGAAATTTAATAAAGATGGACATTGTGGAGGAATTAAAAATTAATTTATCTACTTACAATGATATAGCTCTTGTTGAAGATGGAAATGAGTTAATAGATTTACTTCAGGATTCTTATGACAAATTTGGCCTGCAAGAGACTGCTGTAATAGTAAGATCTAATAAAAGATCAAATATTTATAATAAAAATATTAGAGAGAAAATTCTTTTTAACGAAAATATTATTTCTGTGGGGGATTTGATGATGGTAGTAAAAAATAATTACCATTGGTTAAATAATAGTAGAGTAGGTTTCATCGCTAACGGGGATATAATTAAAATTGAAGAAATACATAGCATAAAAGAATTATACGGGTTTAGATTCGCTGATGTTAAGGTTACAATGATTGATTATCCAAATCTTAATGCATTTGAAACAGTTTTAATTTTAGACGCGATTGAAATAAATTCGCCTTCATTAGACTATTCCTCAATGAATAAGCTTTACAAGGAGGTTTCTAAGGACTATTTAGAAATTAAAACTAAATACAAAAGATATTTAGCTATTAAAAAAAATCAATACTTTAATGCATTACAGGTTAAATTTGCCTATTCTTTTACATGTCATAAATCTCAAGGTGGTCAATGGGGATCAGTCTTTGTTGAAATGCCTTTTTTATCCAATGGTTATAATCAGGATTTTCTCAGATGGTTTTATACTGCTGTAACAAGAGCAAAAAATAAATTACACCTCATTGGTTTTAAAAATGAATTTTTTAAATAATTTTAAACTTTTATGATCACCAATGAAAAAGATAATTTATAATTTTATTTTAAACAATTTTATTGGTTGGGAAATAAAAGGAAATTCAACTCTTTCTAAAGAAAAAGTAAAAAAAGCAATATTAATTGCAGCTCCCCACACCCATTGGCATGATTTATTTTTAGGAATATTGATTCGTGGAACTATTGGTTTTAAATCTAATTTTATTGCAAAAAAGGAATTGTTTTTTTTTCCACTTAATATTTTTTTAAAACTTATTGGTGGTTTTCCTGTAAATAGATCAAAAAAAAATAATACAGTTAACGAGATAGCAAATATCTTTAATCAAAAAAAGGAATTTAGAATTTCACTTTCACCTGAGGGAACACGGCAAAAGGTTAGTAAATTTAAAACGGGTTTTTATTATATAGCAAAAGAGGCTAATATTCCAATTATTATGATTACCATGGACTATTCAAACAAACAAAGTTTAATTTCTGATCCATTTTATCCTACAGAAAATTTCAAAGAGGATATAAAGTTTATTGAAAGTTTTTTTGATGGTGTAGAGGGTAAAATAAAGGAATTTAGTTTTACTAAATCTTAAATTAAAATTTAATAGTGTGAAAAACATTTTGAACATCATCATCATTTTCAATTTTTTCTAATAATTTTTCAACTTCCTCTTTTTGCTTTTCATTAATTTCTTTGAAGGTATTTGGTATTCTATCAAAACCAGAGGAAATTATTTCAATATTTCTATTCTCAAGTTCTGATTGCAAACCCCCAAAAAATTGGAAAGGCGCATAAATCATTATATAACCTTCATCAATAAAAACTTCTTCAGCCCCAAAATCAATTAGATCAAGCTCGATTTCATCCAAATTTAATCCTGTTGATTTAATTTTAAAATTACATATGTGGTCAAACATAAATATAACAGATCCTGAGGTACCTAAACTACCACCATATTTGTTAAAGTAACTTCTGATATTTGCAACTGTTCTTGTATTATTATCTGTTGCTGTTTCAACCAGTACAGCAATGCCATGTGGGGCATATCCCTCAAAAAAAATTTCTTTAAATGTTCCTTGACTTTTGTCAGTTGCTCTACTAATAGCTCTTTTAATATTATCTTTTGGCATATTTACAGCCTTGGCATTTTGAATTACAGCCCTAAGTTTAGAATTGCTATCGGGGTCAGGACCACCATCTTTTACAGCTATAACAATATCTTTCCCAATTCTAGTAAAAGCTTTACTCATTGCTGACCATCTTTTCATTTTCCTTGCTTTCCTAAATTCAAATGCCCTACCCATAACTATTTAAACGGAGTTTTAACGATTAATGCTAATTTCATATTTTTTCTGATTTCAATATAAATTTCATTATCTAGATTTGAACAGATAGATTTGACATAACCCAAACCTATTCCTTTTTTCAAAGATGGGGACATTGTACCAGACGTTACAATACCAATTTTCTTTTTATCTAATGAATAAATATTATATCCCTTTCTTGGAATTGCCTTTTCTAACATCTCAAACCCAATTAATTTTTTAGCAACTCCAACTTCTTTTTGTTTTATGAATAAAGAGCTAGATGTGAAAGTTTTATTTGTTTTTGTAATCCAAGAAAGACCAGCTTCAATAGGGGAGGTCTCATCATTTAATTCATTACCATAAAGACAGAAACCCATTTCTAACCTTAAGGTGTCTCGAGCAGCCAAGCCTATAGGTTTAATATTAAATTCTATTCCAACTTCAAAAATACCCTTCCATAGACTAACAGCATCATCATTTTTACAATATATTTCATAACCTCCGCACCCAGTATAGCCTGTATTAGAAATAATTAAATCATTATGATTTAGAAAACTATAATATTTTAGATTTACCAACTCCAATTTAAATAGCTTTTCTAGAACATTTAATGAATTTGGTCCTTGTACAGAAATTAGAGAATAACTGTCTGATAAATTATCGATATCTACAATATCATTGTTTTTATTATTTAAAAAGACTAGGTTTTTTTCAATATTGGAAGCATTAACAACCAACATATATTTATTGATATCTAATTTGTATAAAATTAAATCATCTACAATACCTCCTTTTTCATTTGGCATGCAATTATATTGAGCTTGTCCAGATTTTAAAATTGAAATATCGTTACTTAGAACAGATTGTAAGAAAGCCTCTGATTTTTGACCAGAAATTATAAATTCGCCCATGTGTGATACATCAAATACACCAACGTTATTTTTAACGCAATTATGTTCTATAGATACTCCTTCATATTGAATAGGCATTAAAAACCCAGCAAAATCAACTAATTTTGCATCATACCTAAGATGATAATCATAAAGAGTAGTTTTTTTCATAAATTGCCTTTTTTTAAATTTAGCAAATAGCAAAAAGTATAATTCCAAATATTTTAATTTGGAGCTATTCAAATTTAACCATTTTTAGAAATAATATATTCAATTTGAACAATTTCATTTTAAAAGATAATAAGATAACTCTATATGACATTAATCATATTATTTGTAATAATCTACAAATTGAATTAGACAATAATCTTATTAAAAAAGTCAAAAAGAGTAGACTATTTCTTGAAAATAAAATATCAAAAAATGATGATGTGATATACGGGGTAAATACTGGCTTTGGTGATCTTCACAACATAAAAATTGAACAAAAAAAATTAAGTGAACTTCAGCTAAATTTAATCCGATCACACGCATGTGGAACAGGAAAAAAAATAAACTTTGAAATTGTAAGATTAATGCTGCTTTTAAAAATTATATCTCTTTCTAAAGGAAATAGTGGAGTAAAAATAGAAACAATTAATAGACTAATTTTTTTGTTTAACAATAATTTATTTCCAATTGTTTATGAATATGGTTCCTTGGGTGCCTCTGGAGATTTAGCTCCATTGGCTCATATGTCTTTACCGGTCATAGGTGAGGGTGAATTAGAGTTTCAAGGAAAAATTCAAAATTCAAAAACCATATTAAAAAAATATAAACTTGATAAAATTAACTTAGCTCCAAAAGAGGGATTGGCACTAATTAATGGTACTCAGTATATGCTAGCTTCATTTATTTATTCAGTATTTCATGCATATAATCTTTCTGAATTAGCTGATAATATTTCTTCTGTTTCAATTGATGGTTATAATTGTAATTTAAACCCATTCAACCCTCTGGTAAATTCAGTAAGAGGCTATAATGGTCAAAAGCAGGTTTCAAAGAGAATTTTAGACTTCATAAAAGGGGGTGAAATTGAAAATTTACAAAAAAAAGAAACACAAGACCCTTATTCGTTTAGATGTATACCTCAAGTACATGGTGCATCGCTTGATGTTATTAATTATTGCTCTGATATTATAAATACTGAAATAAATTCTGTTACTGATAATCCACTAATTTTTGATGAAAAAGAAATGATCATTTCTGGTGGTAATTTTCATGGTCAACCCCTAGCATTATCCATCGATTTTCTAAAATTATCCATTTCAGAACTTGGGAATATTTCTGAGCGCAGAACTTTTAATTTAATGTCCGGAAAACGTGGATTGCCTGTTTTTTTAACCGAAAACCCAGGCATATATTCTGGGTTAATGATTTTACAATATACTGCAGCAAGTTTAGTTAGCTCAAATAAACAGTTTTCAACTCCCGCTAGTATAGATTCAATTACATCATCAAATGGACAAGAAGATCATGTGAGCATGGGAGCTAATGGTGCAAATCAATTACTAAATATTATAAATAATGTCTATGATGTTTTATCAATTGAACTGATTTCTGCATGTCAAGCAAAAGAATTTAATAATCACAAAACATCCAAGATGGTGGAAAAATTAATTATGAAAGTTAGAAAACTTTCAAAAAAAGTAACAAAAGATAGAGCACTATATAAGGATGTTAAAATAATATCTAAATTTTTGAAAAATCAAAGAGATCTAATTTTCAAGAAGTCTTAGGTGTCTTATTTGACTTAATTTTAATTTTTAAACTTTCAGCTCCATTTATATAATCTAAAGATATTATATCTCCGGTATTAATTTTGGAATCTAATATTTCCGATGCAATCAGATCTTCAATATATTTTTGGATTGTTCTTTTCAAAGGTCTTGCTCCATACTTTTTATCATAACCTTTATCGCATAAAAAATCTTTGGCTTTTTTTGAAATTTTTACAAAATACCCCAATTCATTTATCCTTTTTAATAATTTATTTAGTTCTATATCAATAATGCTGTGAATATTTTCAATAGTTAAATGATTAAATATTACTATTTCATCAATCCTATTTAAAAATTCTGGTGCAAACTTTTTTCTCAGAGAATTCATTATTATTTTGTCACTAGCACTGCTTTCTTGTTCTTTCTTGGCAGTTGTTCCAAAACCAACACCAGAACCAAAATCTTGAATTTTCTTGACACCAATATTTGAAGTCATTATAATCACAGAATTTGTAAAATCAATTTTTCTTCCTAAACTATCTGTTAAAAAACCATCATCCAACACTTGTAATAACATATTAAATATATCAGGATGTGCCTTTTCAATTTCATCTAAAAGAATTACAGAGTATGGCTTTCTTCTAATTTTTTCAGTAAGCTGACCGCCGTCTTCATATCCTACATATCCAGGGGGAGCACCAACAAGTCTTGAAACAGCAAACTTTTCCATATACTCACTCATATCAACTCTAATAAGTGACTCTTCACTTTCGAATAGTTCTTTTGCTAAAACTTTTGCCAATTGAGTTTTACCAACTCCAGTTTGGCCAAGAAAAATAAAGGATCCAATAGGTTTTTTAGGATCTTTTAAACCAGCTCTATTTCTTTGAATTGATTTTACTACTTTTTCTATTGCAGTATTTTGTCCAATGATACTTTTTTTAATGATATCAAATAGCTTTGAAAGCTTTTTACTTTCACTTTGTTTCAATTTATTTAGTGGTATTCCAGTCATCATAGAAACTACATCTGCTATATTCTCTTCATTAACAATTTCTTTGTTTTTTTTACATTCATCTTCCCAAACATTATGAGCATTGATAAGTTTTTTTTCAATAATTTTCTCTTTGTCTCTTAAATTAGCTGCTTCTTCATACAATTGACTTTTAACCGCATCATTTTTATTATTTTTAATTCTTTCTAATTCTTGCTCTAAATCAGTAATATGTATTGGAACATCTAAATTCGTTAAATGAACTCTTGACCCAGCTTCGTCTAATGCATCAATAGCTTTATCAGGTAAAAATCTGTCATTCATATATCTAGAAGTGAGTTTTACACAAGCATCCAATGCTAAGTCAGTGTAAATGACATTATGATGTTCTTCGTATTTAATTTTAATATTTTGAAGAATTTCTAAAGTTTCTTTTTCATTTGTTTGCTCAACAATTATCTTTTGGAATCTTCTTTCTAATGCACCATCTTTTTCAATGGAATTTCTATATTCATCCAAGGTAGTAGCTCCAATACATTGAATAGTTCCTCTAGCTAAGGCAGGCTTAAACATATTTGAGGCATCTAAACTGCCAGTAGCCCCACCAGCTCCGACTATAGTATGAATTTCGTCGATAAAAAGAATAATATTATTATTTTTTTCTAACTCATTCATTACAGCTTTCATTCTTTCTTCAAATTGTCCTCTATATTTTGTTCCAGCAACTAAACTTGCAAGGTCTAATGAAATAATCCTTTTATTAAACAGAATTCTAGAAACTTTTTTATTAATGATTCTTATAGCTAAACCTTCAGCAATAGCAGATTTACCAACACCAGGTTCACCAATCAATATTGGATTATTTTTCTTTCTTCTACTTAAAATTTGCGATACTCTCTGAATTTCATTATTTCTTCCAATAATTGGATCTAATTCGTCTTTTTCAGCAAGTGATGTTAAATCTTTACCAAAATTATCCAAAACAGGTGTTTTGGTTTTTTTCTTGGATATTTTTTTATTTGATGGGGTAGTGGTTTCAAATGATTGCTTTTCTTCTTCAATTCCATCTTGGACATCATAAGATGAGTCATCACGATCAATCAAGGATTTATACTCATCTTTAATATGATTGTAATTTATGCTCATTTTATTGAAAACCTTTGTAGTAGGGTCATTCTCATTTCTTAAAATACATAGTAAGAGGTGTGCGGTATTTATAATTGAACTTTGAAATAACTTGGCTTCTAAAAATGTTGTTTTTAAAGCTCTCTCAGCTTGTCTTGTTAAATGTAAATTTTTTTTGTTTGCTAAATCTTTACTTTGAGAATCAAAATTGACAGGATTAAGAGATTCAATTTTTCTTCTAAGCTCATTTAACTCAATACCAATGTAATTTAGAATATCAATTGCTTTCCCTTCATCATTTCTTAATATTCCTAAAACAAGATGTTCAGTTCCAATAAAATCATGACCAAGCCTAAGAGCTTCCTCTTTACTAAATGTTATAACATCTTTTACTCTTTGAGAAAAATTATCATCCATAATTAAAAGTAGATTATAAAAATAACTATAATCATTATTTAAAGCAACATATTAAAGAAATTATATTGGTTATGATTGTTAATAAAATTGTATTTAAAAGCTTTTTATTAACCGTAAATGATTTAGCATATTATTATATTTGTAATTGATCATGTTTAATCATATAAACCAACCTTTTACGACATGGATAATGGAGAAAAATTAATCCCTATAAACATCGAAGATGAAATGAAATCTGCTTACATTGATTATTCAATGTCAGTTATTGTTTCTAGAGCTTTACCAGACGTCAGAGATGGATTAAAACCCGTACACAGAAGAGTTCTTTATGGTATGCATGATTTAGGAGTTAAATCCTCTTCTGCTCACAAAAAATCTGCTAGAATAGTTGGTGAAGTAATGGGTAAATATCATCCCCATGGTGATTCAGCTATTTATGATACTATGGTAAGAATGGCTCAAAACTGGAGTTTGAGGTATATGCTCGTTGATGGACAAGGTAATTTTGGATCTGTAGATGGTGATAGTCCTGCAGCTATGCGTTATACGGAAGCTAGAATGCAAAAAATTTCAGAAGAAATGCTCTCTGATATTGACAAAGAAACTGTTGATTATAAATTAAATTTTGATGATACCCTTAAAGAACCTACTGTTCTCCCAACAAAAATTCCAGCACTTCTTGTAAATGGAGCCTCCGGAATTGCTGTGGGAATGGCAACAAATATTCCTCCACATAATTTAACTGAAGTTATTAACGGAACTTTAGAATACATTAAAAATAATTCAATTGATATTGATGGTTTGATGGAATTTGTGAAAGCTCCAGATTTCCCAACTGGAGGTACAATCCATGGATATGAAGGAGTAAAAGATGCTTTTCACACTGGCAGAGGTAAAATTGTACTAAGAGGTAAAGCTGAAATTGAGGAGGTTGATGGAAAAGAATCCATTATTGTAACAGAAATCCCTTATCAGGTTAATAAAGCTGATATGATAAAAAAAATAGCTGACTTAGTCAACGATAAAAAACTTGATGGGATTTCTACAATTAGAGACGAGTCTGATAGAAATGGAATGAGAATAGTATTTGTATTAAAAAGAGATGCTATCCCTAATATCGTTTTAAATAAACTTTATAAATACAGTCCATTACAATCTTCTTTTAGTGTAAATAGTATTGCACTTGTAAAGGGTCGCCCACAAATGTTAAATCTAAAGGACAAAATAAAACACTTTGTTGATCATAGACATGATGTAGTTGTTCGAAGAACCAACTTCGAATTAAAAAAAGCAGAGGACAGATGTCATATTTTGGAGGGATTAATTATTGCATCAGACAATATAGATGAAGTAATAGAAATTATTAAGGCTTCAGAAAATGCTGATAATGCAAAAGCAAATTTAATAAAGAAATATAATCTTTCCGAAATTCAGTCTAAAGCTATTGTTGAAATGAGGTTACGTCAATTAACTGGCCTAGAGCAAGATAAACTTAGAGGAGAATTTGAGGAGATTAAGAAACTTATAAAAGATTTAAATAATATTTTATCAAATGAAGATCTTAGAATGAAAATAATTTCAGATGAACTAATTGAAATCAGAGAAAAATACGGAGATGAAAGAAGATCAATTATAGAATACTCTGGTGGTGACCTCTCCATTGAAGACATGATACCTGATGAAAAGGTTTTAATAACCATATCACACGCTGGTTATATTAAAAGAACATCGTTAACAGAATATAAAATTCAAAACAGAGGTGGAGTTGGTCAAAAAGCATCTACAACAAGGAATGAAGATTTTCTACAAGACTTATTTGTTGGAAGTAATCATCAGTATATGCTTTTCTTTACCCAAAAAGGAAAGTGTTTTTGGATGCGTGTTTATGAAATTCCTGAAGGGGGCAGAACTGCTAAAGGCAGGGCAATTCAAAATCTAATAAATATTGAGCAAGATGATAAGGTAAAAGCTTTTATTTGTACAAAAGACCTCAAAGATGAAGATTATATCAACAATCACTTTGTAATAATGGTAACGAAAAAAGGTCAAGTTAAAAAAACATCTCTTGAACAATATTCGAGACCTAGAGTTAATGGAATAAATGCTATTACAATCAAAGTAGAAGACGAACTTTTAGAAGCGAAGCTTACAGATGGTAATAGCCAAGTAATGTTGGCTCTAAAATCAGGAAAAGCAATCAGATTTGAAGAGGCTAAAACACGACCTATGGGTAGAAATGCCTCTGGAGTTAGAGGTATAAGGCTTCAACATGATAAAGATGAGGTCATTGGAATGGTTTCTGTTAACGATATGGAAAGTAATATCCTTGTGGTTTCATCTAACGGATATGGTAAAAGATCAAAACTTGAAGACTACAGACTTACTAACCGTGGCGGTAAAGGAGTCAAAACAATTTCAATTACAGAAAAAACTGGTGATTTAGTAGCCATCAAAAATGTTGATGACTCAAATGGATTAATGATTATTAATAAATCTGGTATAGCAATAAGAATGGCAGTTGAAAACCTAAGAGTTATGGGAAGAGCTACACAAGGAGTTAAATTAATTAATATTAAAGACGGAGATTCAATTGCTGCTGTTGCTAAAGTAGCACATGAAGACAGCCAAGATGAAGAAGTAGATCAAATTGATGAAATTGAACAAAACAATCAAACTGAGTAAAAATGAAAAAAATAATAGCACTTTTATTATTGTTAGTATCTTTTCAAATTAATGGACAGAAAAAAGAGTTGAAAATTATTGAAAAACTTATAAAGAGTGAAAACTTCACGTTAGCTTTAAGTGATTTAAATATTATAGCAGAAAAAATTCCCACTAACGATAAAAAAACATTAGCTAAGTTTTACTATTTGAAGGGTTTGGCATTATATCAAAATGGTAATAGCACATATACAGAAACTAAATCTAGTATTAACAGTTTAAATAAATCTATTAGTACTGAAATTGGTGGAAATAATTATTATACCACTAGAATTAATAAACTAAAAATAGATATGCTAAATAATTTTATTTCCAATGGAAACAATTATTTGGATGAAAAGCTCTTTGAAAAATCATATAAAAACTTTGAATTAGCTTACAGAGTTTCATCAAGAGATACACTTTACTTAAGAAATGCAGCACTAGTAGCAAATCAAGCAAATAATTTTGAGGAAGCGCTTGATTTTTATCTTGAGTTAGTAGATTTGAATTATACCGGAATTTCAATGACATATTATGCAATTGACAAAGAAAGTGGTGACGAACAAAGATTTCAAGATTCTGAATCAAGAGATTTTTCTATAAATGTTATTAAAACTCATGAAAAGCCAAGAGATGAATTAGGTAAATCAGAAAAAGATATAATTTTAAGGACAATTGCCGCAATTTACAGAGATAAAAAAGACTTTGAAAATTCATTGAAATATATTGAATTATCAAAAAAGATTGATCCAAATAATATTAATTTGATTCTTTTAGAGTCAAATATTCGATGGGAACAGGGTGATGTGGAATCTTATGAGAAGCTTATAACAAAAGCATTGGAAATAAATCCTGAAAATACTGACTTAGTTTTCAATTTAGGTGTTGTCAATGCAGATAAAGGAAATATAGATTTAGCTTTAGAATATTACAGCAAAGCTATTCAGCTTGATCCTTCTTACACTAAAGCATATTTAAATGCAGCAGCATTAATTCTAGAAAAAGACGAACCCATAATTGAAGAAATGAATTCATTAGGCATGTCAACTGCTGATTATAATCGATATGATGAATTAAAATTAATAAGAGAAGACTTGTTTAAAAGTGCTATTCCCTACCTGGAAAAAGTTTATGAATTAGATCCTAACAATATTGACTGTATTAAAACTCTAAGAAATATTTATGAGCAATTAGGTAACTCAGATGAAGCTAAAAAATATAAAGACCTGCTTCAAACATTTTAATATTTTTTATTAAATTATTTTTTTTATGAATCTTAATTTGTGTGTATGAGTATTTAGCTCATTATTGTAAATTCCCGTCTGGTCAAGCCTATCAATTCTAACTTTCCCAAATGCATGTATTATATAATTGTTTTTGAGTATTATACCCACGTGTACAATTTTATCATCTTGGTCATGAAAAAATGCCAAGTCTCCAGCTTGAGACTCATCTATAAAACTTAGTGTAGATCCAATTTTTGCCTGATCTTTAGCATCTCTAGGAAGATTTACCCCAATCATTTTGTAGGCTAATTGAGACAAACCGGAACAATCAATACCAAACGGACTTCTTCCTCCCCACAAATACGGTGTATTAATTAATAACAATGCAATTTTAACCGCTTCTTCCTTTATCTTTCTACTATTACTAAAATTTCCTTCAAATTTATCATTCAAAATTCCAGCATTTGATACATTAGATCCCATTACAATTGTTTTTAATTTTTTGTTAGAACTCTCAACAAATTCAACTAAATCTGAACAATAAATAGATTTATCTGTTTTTTTAAATTCTTTGTGATCAATTATAAGATATTGATTGTTTTTTATCCATCCTTCATAATTATCAAAATTCATTTTAATATGAGACCAGTTATTTGATAATTCTAAAATTTCAAAAGTTTCTCCATATAATAATTGAGAAATCATTTCTGATTTTTGAGATTTTTCCTTTCTCAAAGGAACAATACTAATATTACAAATCCCAAATTTCATTAAATGGTATTTATCATCACTGATGTTGATCCACCACCACCATTACAAATAGAAGCTATTCCTATTGATTTTTCTTCTTGAATTAAATTATGTGTTAATGTGGAAATAATCCTAGCACCAGAACATCCCAGAGGATGCCCCATTGCAACTGCTCCTCCATAAATATTTGTTATATCTCTTTTCAAGCCTAATATTTTCATGTTAGCTAAAGTAACTGTTGCAAAAGCTTCGTTAATTTCAAATAAATCAATATCGTTAATTTTTTTATTTGTAATTGAAAGTAGCTCATTAATTGATTTCGATGGAGAAGTAGTAAACCATTTGGGATTATTAGAGGAATCTTTGAATGCTTTGATTTCAGCTATTGGATTAATTTTTAATTCTTTAGCTTTCTTTTTACTCATAAGAATAAGCATTGAAGCCCCATCACTTATTGGCGATGAATTTGCAGCAGTAATTGTCCCATTTGAATCAAACACAGGCCTTAATTCTTTAATTTTATCAGGGTTATACTTACTTAAGTTCTCATCTTTTTCTAAAAAAACTGATTTTCCAAAAGAATTAGATGTGCTAATTTTTATAATATTCCTTTTGACATATTCTTTTTTATAACCTTCAATTGTTTTTATAAATGACTCATTAGTAAATTCATCTTGCATTTCCCTAGAGATATTATATTTTTTTGCACATATTTCTGCTAAAACGCCCATAGAAGC
>NTKO01000014.1 GCA_002457735.1 Bacteroidetes bacterium MED-G13
TTATATCTCAAAGAGTCAGGCCTTACTTCATCTTGCCCTTGTTTAAAAATTGGAAATTGCGAATATTCGCCTAGAGAATCCTTAATTCTACCTGCATAGATTTCATTTTTTTCATAACTAACAACAATGACCCCAGATTCA
This sequence comes from Bacteroidetes bacterium MED-G13, assembly GCA_002457735.1. Classification (GTDB taxonomy): domain Bacteria; phylum Bacteroidota; class Bacteroidia; order Flavobacteriales; family Flavobacteriaceae; genus MED-G13. Next base: position 142 of record NTKO01000014.1, read on the forward strand.
ATCTGCATATCATCATAAAATATCTTTGCGTTGTTGTAAAGTCTTATACTTCTATTTTTTGGGTCAATTAAAACAGTATCTGTAGCTTCATAATTAATTTTTTCTAATAAAAAAGATTTAGATTTTTGTATTGAATCTGTTTTAGAAATGGTATCTAAAACTGATGCGTTAATTAGATAATTAGTGTTTATAACGAATGTATAACTTAAAAATAAAAATAATCTAAGAAAGTTTGTTTTCAACAGAAGGAATGTATATTAGTATAGTAACTATTCAAATGTAAATTTACATATAAATTCATCTTGAAGATAAAAATTATGAATAAAGTAAAACCTATTCTTTTTTCTTTTAACCTTAGTTTAACATGCTTTTTTTTCATAATAATTTTATTTTTTTTCACACCTTCAATTAATAGTTATTCTCAAGAAAAATTTAAAATAGTATTAGATGCAGGTCATGGTGGAAAAGACCCTGGAAGACCAAATAAAAATGGAATTAAAGAAAAAAATATTGTTTTAAATATTGCCTTACTTTTAGGAAAAAGACTTGAGAATAATAACAATAAGGTAATTTATACAAGAAAAGACGATAGATTTTTGTCCCTTAGAAAAAGAGCAAGTATTGCAAATGAATCTGATGCTGATCTCTTTATTTCAATTCATTGCAATGCATTTAATGATTCCCGAGTGTACGGATTTGAAACCTTTGTATATGGCTTACATGTTAATAAGGCAAATTTTGATGTAGCACTTAAAGAAAATGAAGTTATATTTTTGGAAGAGGATTTTAAGAAAAATTATAAAGGATTTGACCCAAATTCTCCAGAATCATTAATAGGATTAACCCTGATGCAAGAGGATTATTTAGATCAAAGTATACTTTTAGCAAGTTTTATTCAAGATAATTTTTCAAAAAAACTTAAAAGAAAAAATAGAGGAGTAAAACAATCCGGTTTTTGGGTATTACATAATACTTATATGCCAAGTGTTTTAGTAGAAGCAGGGTTTATGACTAATTCCAAAGAAGGTGCATATTTGAATTCAAAAAAAGGTCAAAAAGAAATTGCTGATGCAATTTATGATGCAATATTTAAATATAAAAAATCAATAAATTTTTCTGATCCACCCTCAATTATAACGAAAAACAATATAACTTACAGAGTACAAATTTCTGCCAGCAAAAATTTACTTGAATTATATCCATACAATTTTAATGGGCTTGACAACATAACTGTTTTCAAAGAAAATAATAACTACAAGTATTTTTTCTCAAATTCTACTAATTTTGACGATATTACAAAGAAAAAAAATAAGGCTATTGAAAATGGATTCAAAAAAGCTTTTATTGTTACTTTTAAAGATGGAAAACCAAATAATTAAAAAACTGTGAATAGCACTAAAATTTTTAATTTTACACAATGAAATTTAGAAAAGAAGTTAAAGTAGGAGTTTTGGCTGTGATTGGTATATTAATGAGTGTTTTCTCATATAATTACTTAAAGGGATTTAACTTATTTGAAAAAAACAGGTCCTTCAAAATTATATATGAAAAGGTTGATGGTCTTTCTGTTTCCAATCCAGTAACGTTGAATGGGTTTAAAATTGGGAATGTTAAAAAAATAAATTTCAATCCTGACAATACTAAAGAGTTGATAGTTGATATTATAATTGAAAATGATGTTATTTTTTCTAAAAGTAGTTACGCAGAGCTTTACGAGACAGGATTAATAGGAGGAAAGGCTATTGCGATAATACCAGACTATTCTGATGACTCAGTAGCTTTAGATGGAGATTATTTGAAAGGGTCTATCAAGCCTGGATTGACTGAGTTGGTGAATCAAATCTTACCTCAAGTACAGTTGCAACTTGAAATTGTAATGAAAAATGCGGAAATAGTACTTGAAAATATAAATAGTCTTTTTGATGCTGAAACCAAAGCACAATTAAAGTCAAGTGTAGATGATTTTTCAAATCTAACAAATCAACTCTCTGAAACTTCCAATGCTATTTCAAAATTGATTTTAGAAAATAGTCAAAACATCTCCCTCAGCGTTGAAAATATTAGACTATCTAGTGAAAGGATTTCAGATATTTCTAAATCATTATCTCCAAAGACGATAAAGGATATTACTACTAATTTAGATTCCGTATTATCCAATCTGAAAAATATTTCAAAAAATCTAAATTCTGGCAGTGGAACATTTGGAAAATTAATAAATGATGATAGTGTTTATCAAAACCTAGATTCTACAATTAATGAATTGAAAGTATTGATTGAGGATGTTAGAAATAACCCCAATAAGTACATTAATTTTTCAGTAATCGGAAGGAAATACAAAGAAAAATCCCAAAAATAAAATAATGGATAGAGAAAAAGCAGATAAAATATTACAGGAGAAAGTAAATGAAGGCAAGAAAATCAGTCCTGTATTACCTAAAGGAGTTAAAAATTATCTTATTGATATTGATGGTACAATTACTGACGATGTGCCAAATGAAGAACCAGAAAGAATGTCTACATGTCTTCCATTCAATGACGCATTAGAAACTTGTAATAGATGGTTTGATGAAGGTCACATGATATGTTTTTTTACTTCTCGAGTTGAAGAACATAGAAAAATTACAGAAAATTGGCTTTCAAAACATGGCTTTAAATATCACTCTCTACTCATGGGAAAACCCAGAGGTGGAAACTATCATTGGATTGACAATCATTTGGTCAAAGCAACAAGATACAGAGGAACTTTTGGTGATTTAGTTCAGAAAGAAGTTAAAATTGAGGTTTTTGACGATAACAATAAGTAAATGAAGAAAGATAATTTTAATTCGCCTGACTATTATCTAATTGATAAATTATTAAGCGAGGAAAATTTACTCATAAGGGGCATTACAAGAGACTGGGTCAAATCTAATGTTTCTCCAATCATTGAAGAAGCAGTACAAAAAGATAAATTTCCAATACATTTTATCAAATCCTTGTCCGAAATTGGAGCTTTTGGGCCTATTTTACCTGAAAAGTATGGTGGTGCTGAAATAGATTATATTTCCTATGGCCTAATGATGCAAGAACTTGAAAGAGGTGATTCATCTTTAAGGGTGTTAAGCTCAATTCAATCTGGATTAATCATGAAGTTAATTTATGAGTATGGAAATGAAAATCTTAAAACCAGATATTTAATGAAACTTTCAAAAGGAGAAATCGTTGGTAGCTTTGGTATGAGTGAACCAAATCATGGATCCGATCCTAACTCGATGTCAACTAGATTTTACTCTACAAATGAAGGATATGTTATAAACGGATCAAAGTTATGGATTGGTCAAGCGCCAATTTGTGACTTAGCTCTTATTTGGGCTAAAAATAATAAAAACGAATTTGGTCTTTTTTTAATCGAAAGAAATACGAATGGATTTGAAACCAGCAAAATTGAAAATAAATGGGGCTTTAGGGGTTCAGAAACAGGCGAACTAATATTCAATGATTTAAAAATAAAAAAAGACAACTTATTGTTTCTAACAAAAAAATTTGAAGAAGTATTAAAATGTTTAAATATTGGCAGATATGCTGTTTCGTGGGGTGCATTGGGAATAGCTATGGACTGTTATGACTGTGCATTGAAATATTCTAATGAAAGAAAACAGTTTGGTAAAAAAATCGCTTCTTTTCAATTAGTTCAAAAAAAACTAGCAGAAATGATAACTGAGATTACGAAAGTACAACTCATGGTTTGGCGCCTTGGATTACTTTTTAATAAAAATCAAGAAACATATGAACAAGTTTCAATGGCCAAAAGATCAAGTGTTAAAATGGCAAGTAAAGTAGCTAGAGATGCTAGATCAATTTTAGGTGGAATGGGTATTACATCTGAATATCCTGTAATGAGACATATTTTAAATTTAGAAGTTTTAGCAACATATCAAGGCACTGAGGAAATTCACACTCTAATCACTGGGAGAAGCATTACAGGAATCTCTGCTTTTAAATAATTTTTTATACTTAAAAAATGTATGTTAATTTCAATGATTTAAATAAAAATTCAAAAGTATGGGTATTTCAATCATCCCCTGAAATCCCTGAATCATTATTAGACAATATTTCAAATGATTCTAAAGATTTTTTAAACCAACTAAACTCTCACGGAAACAGTCTAAAAGGCTCATTTAAACTTATCTACAATCATTTTTTAGTTATAGCTGTAGAAAATATAGAAAATGAAATTTCTGGTTGTTCAATTGATACGATTACAAGATTTATTAAAAACCTGGAGCTCATATACAATCTTTCTTTTTTTGATAGGTTAATCGTCAAATACAAGGAACATAATAATATAAAATCAACTTCTTTACATGAGTTTAAATCTGATTGTAAAACTAAAAAGATTAGTGACAAAGTAACTGTTTTCAATAATCTCGTGAAAAATATTGATGAGTTAGAGAACATTTGGGAAACAAATATTCAAAATACTTGGCTAAAAAGATTTTTAGATGATGAATAACATAAAACTGGCTATTTCTATTTTTTTGTTTTCCCATTTAGTAGTTGCCCAAACTAAGGATCCATTATTGAGTAAAGATTTTGAAAAACAGTTCTTTTGGGTAGACAGTATCTACAATGCGATGACATTAGAAGAAAAAATTGGGCAACTTTTTTTTATTCAAGCCAATAGTTTTAAGTCCAATAACTCTGAACAAATAAATAGTTTAATAAAAAATCAAAAAATTGGTGGTTTGATTTTTTCTAAGGGAACTCCAAACAAACAGATTACTTTAACCAAAACTTTTCAAAAAAATAGTAAAGTACCCTTGTTAATAAGTATGGATGCTGAATGGGGATTGTCAATGCGTCTTGATTCTGTTCCGAAATTTCCATGGAATATGAGTCTTGGTTCAATCTCAAATAATCATCTTATAGAAAAGGTTGGAAAAATGATAGGTAAACAATGTAAAACCGTCGGAGTTCATTTAAATTTCTCGCCAGTTGTAGATATAAATACAAATCCAAAAAATCCAATAATAGGTAATCGATCATTTGGAGAAAGTAAAGAAAATGTTGCAAATAAATCAATTTGGTACATGAATGGATTACAATCACAAAATATTCTCTCTACAGCTAAACATTTTCCTGGTCATGGTGATACATCTAAAGATTCTCACAAGACACTTCCAAAAATTAAACACAAAAGAAAAAAAATTCTTAAAACAGAACTATATCCCTACAAAAAACTTATCGAAAATGGATTACCTGCAATTATGGTTGCTCACCTAGAGGTTCCATCACTTGAAAAAGAAAAAAACCTACCTTCATCATTATCAAAAAGCATAATCAAAATTTTAAAGAAAAATTTAAAATTTAATGGGCTTATTATTACAGATGCTTTGAATATGAGCGGAGCTAAAAATTACAATGAAAATAATATTGATCTAATGGCATTTTTAGCTGGCAATGATATACTATTAATGTCAAATGACCCAATTTTAGGAATTTCAAAAATTAAGGAAGCTATAAATAGTGGAAATATTTCTATTAAAAGGTTGGAGCACTCCGTAAAAAAAATTTTAAAAGCAAAATATAAGGTTGGATTAAATAATAAAGTAAATCTCCACCCAGTAAACAACCAAAAAAGCTTTGATAACCAATCTTTTAGAGCGCTTAAACAAGAGTTAGTAGAAAATATCCCTGCTCTTATAAAAAATTCCAAGAGCATAATTCCATTAGACCTTAAGCAAAATAAGATTATAAATATCAGATTTGGAAATGCAAAAGGAGATGAATTTAGTAGATATTTAAACAAATATTCAAAAGTTGATTCATTTGTTATAGATGATAGTACATCCGTAAATGATATTAAAATTTTATCCAATAAATATGAAATCGTACTAGCAAGCTTTCATTATAAATCTGAAACTCCTTGGAAAAATATGGGAACCAAGATTACTGAAAAAGAAAGTAAAATTATTAGTTCCCTTAATTTATTTAAAAGGAATATTTTAATTTCCTTTAATAACCCATATTTTCTATCACAAATTGACCTTGACAACTTTGAGTCAATTATAGTTGCTTATCAAAACGATATTTTATTTCAAAAAATTGTTGCACAACAAATTTTTGGTGCTATTTCTTTCAATGGAGCACTTCCTGTCTCTTTGGATAAAGATTTTACTATTGGAAAAAAAATTGTAACAGAAAAAATAAATATTCTTTCATACAGTGAACCTATTGAGGTAGGGTTTAAAGAAACTATCTCAGAAAAAATTGATTCTATTGTTAAATATGCAATTCATAAAAAAATGATACCTGGAGCACAAGTAGTGGTTTCAAAAGATTCAAAAATAATTCATGAAAAAGGTTATGGTAATTTTAGATATTCTAAATCCAATAAGGTTACAACAGAAACAATTTACGATCTGGCTTCTCTGACCAAAATTCTTGTAACTACACCGATTTTGATGAAGTTAGTTCAAGAAAAAAAAATAGAAATCGATGATAAAATTGGATCACTAATTAATAGATATGCAAATTCCAATAAATCTAACATTACAATCAAAGAACTACTTTCTGGATATGCTGGACTAGTCCCATGGATTCCCTTTTACAGTGAAACCCTGAGCAATGACCTCAAACCAAGTAAAGTCTTATATACCTTTAAGCCAAAAGATGGATTTAATCTGAAAGTTGCTTCAAATTTATACTTAAAAGATTCATATAGAGACAGTATCTTTGAAAAGATAAAAACCAGCCCACTTTCAGATGATAAAGCGAAATACAGTGATCTTGCTTTTTTAATATTACAGGAATATATTGAAAATGAGTACAATGCCAATCTTGATCATATAATTAAGAAGAATTTATTTAATGAAATTGGTGTAGATCTAACATATAACCCTTCAAATGTCATTTCAACAAAATATATAACGCCCTCTGAAATTGACAATTATTTTAGACACAAAGAAATCCATGGATACGTACACGATATGGCTGCATCAATGATGGGAGGGATTGCTGGACATGCAGGATTGTTTGGATCAGCAATAGAAGTCGCGAAAATGATGCAATTATTTCTTCAGGGGGGTGAATATGGTGATTTAAAATTTTTAAATAAAGAAATTGTTGATTTGTTTAATACTTGTCATTATTGTGAATACAAAAACAGAAGAGGGTTAGGTTTTGATAAGCCTCAAATTGAAGGGGATGGTCCAACTTGTGGATGTTTATCTAATAAAAGTTTTGGCCACTCAGGATGGACAGGGACTTATACTTGGGCAGATCCTGAAACTGATATAGTTTATGTATTTTTGTCAAACAGGTCATATCCTGACGGAGAAGCTGCAAATAAATCAAAATTAGTGAAGGAAAATATCCGAAGCGAAATACAAAGGATTATTTACCAATCTTTAGATTAAGAAAGTTATGACAATTGGAATAGTATGTTACCCAACATTTGGTGGGAGTGGAGTACTGGCAACAGAATTAGGGATTGAACTATCCAAAAGAGGATATAATATACATTTTATTACATATCATCAACCTGTTAAACTAGAATTGCTTAATCATAAGGTGCATTTTCACGAAGTGAAAGTTCCTAAATATCCTCTTTTTTATTATCCTCCATATGAACTTGCTTTATCGTCAAAACTTGTTGAAATGGTTAAAAAATATAAAATTGATGTACTACATGTCCATTACGCCATACCTCATGCATATGCTGCATATATGGCAAAAAAAATGCTAGAAGATATTGGAATTAATATCCCTATTGTTACTACTCTACATGGAACTGATATAACACTTGTTGGTAGTCATCCGTCTTATAAAAATGCAGTAGAATTTAGCATTAACAAATCAGATTATGTTACAGCTGTTTCTAAAAGTTTAAAAGAAGATACAATCAAGTTATTTGATATTAGTAAGGATATTAATGTCATTCCTAACTTCGTAAACTTAAATAAGTATAGACCCCAAGAAAGTAAAAATAATTTACTCAATGATGATAATTATATAATAACTCATGTGAGTAATTTTAGAAAAGTAAAAAGAATTCAGGATGTTGTTAAAATATTTGACCTTATCAATAAAGAGTTGAATGCAAAATTGTTAATGATTGGTGATGGCCCAGAGAGAAGTAAAGCGGAAAAACTATGTAAAAAATTAGGTATTAAAGGAAAAGTTATTTTTTTTGGAAAGAGTAACGAAACAAATGAAATTCTATCTTTTAGCGATTTATTTTTACTCCCCTCGGAAATAGAAAGTTTTGGACTATCAGCTTTGGAAGCTATGGCAGCAAAAGTACCTGTTGTTTCAAGTAATATTGGAGGAATTCCAGAAGTAAATATCCATAATTACACTGGGATGTTAAGCAATGTAGGCAATATTTCTGAAATGGCTAATTTCTCAATTGAAATATTAAAAAATAAAGATAAACTTAATTTACTCAGAGAAAACGCTTATAAACATGCTAAAAAATTTGACATTCATAGGATCATTCCAAAATATGAAGATGTGTATAAAAAACTTGTTAAGTAGACTTATTTCCAATTTATTTTTTTGCTTGTCTTTCCAATACCTGGGTTAAAAAAATTAGTTGGATCAAGATCCCGATAGAACTTTTCAAGAGTGGGTTTTGCTTTGTATTCATGTCCAACGTTGTGTTCAGCAGGGTATTCAGCTCCAATTTTATCATAAATTTTTAAAATCTCACACATAGTTTCATCTGGACAAACTCCTTTTTTTAATATGTAATTATGATGAAAAACATGACAAAATAAATGGCCATAATAAAGTTTTTTTATAAATAATTTATTTAACTTTTCTGGAAGTTTTTCAAACCAATCTTTATGATTTCTAGAAAAAGCAACATCAATTGTAATCATTTTACCTACTTTTTTTTCATTCATTAAAAAATATCTTCCAAAGGCTCCAGCTGAAACGTATCGATGCAACATGGCTTTTTTAGATTCTCTTTCATTACATTCAAAAAAGTCTGCATTCTTATCTTTAAAAAATTTTATAAAGTAATCTTTAGCTTCTGTGATTCCATCGTCAGTCATTTCGATTATCCAGTGATGCTCAAAATTATCTCTAAAATCATCCATTTTTTTGGGTAAGTGATTAGGAAATAAAGAGCCTAAAAACTGCATTAATCTATCAGAAAAATTTTTAGAGAAAAATGGGATTTTTGATGACATCAAATCAATAATCCTTTTAAATGAAAACAGAAATGGTAAAAAGTCGGTTCCAAGCCTCTCAATTAATAAAAATGAATCCTTACTATAGTTTTGTGCTGTTATGTAACAATCTCTATGTAAATAATCTCCTAATCTTGGTAAATTTTTAAACTTTTTTAAAATTTCTCTTCTAATTTCCGAAAAATCATTTGGATTGTTGGTACCTAAGTAGAATACCTTCTTTTTTTTTGGTGCTGGATAGGTGTCTAATCTAACAGCAAAAACAGCAATTTTACCAGCACTTCCTGAAGCCCCAAAAAGAAGTCTTTTATCGGAATTATATCTAGCAGGAATTTTAGAATCAACTTCTCTGACAATTTTAGAATAATCTTTGTCAGAGGCACATTTACCAGAGAATATTATATCGTTATCAACATAATTTTTATTTTGTAAATTCTCTAATATTTCTTCAGGATTAGATCCCAAATTAATATCTAATTCATTAATTAATTCTAATTCACGTTTTTCATTTACTCGTGCGTATAAAGCAAGCTCAGTAAATGCAGGTCCTCTATGAACTAAAGAACCACCGGAATTATTACAAATTCCTCCAATCACTGTTGCTCCAATAGATGTTGATCCAATAACTGAATGGGGTTCTCTTCCAAATGGTTTAATAATATTTTCCAAATCAAATAATGAACTACCCCCCAAAGCGATAACCTGATGTCCATTTTTTATAACATGTATATCTTTGATCCTTATAGTATTGATTATTATTATTGGTCTATCATAATTTTTTTTATTGGGTGTAGAACCCCCAGTTAAACCTGTATTTGCAGCTTGCATGATGACAATGAGATTGTTTTCAACACAAACTTTTAAAATATTCCAAATTTCAGTTAAATTTTCGGGTGCTATCACCGCTAATGCATCACCTTTTCCAAATCTCCATCCATTGGTATAGCTATACTTGCGCCAATTTTGGGTGATCACCTTATTGTTACCACAAACTGATCTTAATAAATTTAAAATTGAATTATAATCTTTACTCATTTGATATTAACTAATTTAGTTAATAGTTCTATTTTTTTTATTTGTATCTAATAATTTTTAGAATTTATTTATAAACTATATTTTTACTAAAGAAAGATAAGTATGAATAATTCATTTGGAAACATTTTTAAACTTACCACTTTTGGAGAATCTCACGGCAAAGCAATTGGTGGTATAATTGACGGTTGCCCCTCTGGTCATAAAATTGACTTTAATTTTATTTCAAATGAAATGAATAGAAGAAAGCCAGGCCAATCTAAAATTGTAACACAAAGAAAAGAAAATGATTCTGTTGAATTTTTATCGGGAATTTTTAACGGAATTACTACTGGAACCCCAATTGGATTTATTATTAAAAACAATGATCAAAAATCAAAAGATTATGACCATTTGAAAAACTCTTACAGGCCAAGCCATGCTGATTTTGTATATGAAAAAAAATATGGCACAAGAGATTACAGGGGCGGAGGAAGAAGTTCTGCTCGTGAAACAGCCTGCAGAGTTGTAGCAGGTGCAATTGCCAAACAAATTTTGAAAGATATTTCCATACATGCATATACTTCATCGATTGGAAATATTTCAATTGATGAAAATTATGAAATTAGTAAGGTTGAGGATATTGAAAAAAGTATAGTACGATGTCCAGATAATAAAATTTCTGACCAAATGATTCATAAGGTTAAAGAAGCAAGAAAAAACGGCGACACTCTAGGTGGAATTGTAAAATGTGTAATCAAAAACGTTCCAATTGGTCTTGGCGAACCTGTTTTCAATAAGTTACACTCAGAGTTAGGAAGGGCTATGCTTTCAATAAATGCTGTTAAGGGTTTCGAATATGGAAGTGGTTTTCGTGGAACAAAAATGAAAGGTTCAGAACACAATGATATTATATTAAAAGACCTAACTACAGAAACAAACTTTTCAGGTGGTATTCAAGGAGGAATTAGCAATGGAATGGACATATATTTTAATGTTGCTTTTAAGCCTGTTGCAACCATTATGAAAAACCAAAATTCAATTGATTCTAACGGAAAAAAATCTATTATTGAAGGAAAAGGTAGGCATGACCCTTGTGTTGTCCCAAGAGCAATTCCAATAGTTGAAGCAATGGCAGCTATCGTTATTTTAGATTACTATTTGATTAATAAAACAAAGAAAATTTAATAGTGAAAAGTTTACCATTACATTGGAAAATCATAATTGGAATGCTTTTAGGTATTTTGTTTGGTTTTATAATGTCTAATTTTGATTCTCATGGAAAACAAATAATTTCTGATTGGATTAAACCTTTTGGGACTATTTTTATCAATGCTCTTAAACTTATTGCTATTCCACTTATTCTAGCATCATTAATAAAAGGTATTTCTGACTTAAAAGATATTTCAAAGTTTTCAAAAATGGGAGGGATTACTGTAACTACATATATTATTACAACTGTTATTGCTGTGAGTATTGGATTATCTATTGTTAATATTATAAAACCTGGCACTTCAATTTCAGATGAAACAAGATTAGAATTATTGAGTGCGTATGAACAAGATGCTAATAAAAAACTTAAAGTTGCTGCTGAAACCAAAAATACAGGCCCTTTACAACCACTTGTTGATATAGTTCCATCTAATATAATATCTGCAGCTACAGACAATAAAAACATGCTTCAGATTATCTTTTTTTCGATAGTTTTTGGTATTTCTATGATTTTAATCCCTGAAAATAAATCAAAGGCGTTAAAAGAATTTTTTGACTCATTAAATGAAGTTATACTAAAAATTATTGATCTAATCATGCAATTTGCACCATATGGAGTTTTTGCACTATTGGCAACTCTAATAGTTGAGGCACCAAAGTGGGACTTATTAAAAAGTTTACTGTTGTACAGTTTTACACTTATTGTTGGGCTTTTAACACTATTAACTTTCTATGTGGTTTTTGTAAAAATAGTTTTAAAAAAAAGTCCCAACTTTTTCTTCAAAGGAATTCTTCCTGCTCAATTAGTTGCATTTTCAACTAGCTCAAGTGCTGCAACTCTTCCTGTTACAATGGATAGAGTACATAACAGCTTAAACGTAAAAAAAGAAGTTTCTAGTTTTGTATTACCTGTAGGTGCTACAATTAATATGGATGGTACAGCTGTATATCAAGCCATTGCTGCTGTCTTTATTGCACAAACTTTTGGTATTGATTTATCTCTTTCTGCACAACTAGGAATTATTTTAACAGCAACTTTGGCATCTATTGGTGCTGCGGCAGTTCCAAGTGCAGGAATAATTGTTTTAGTTATTGTATTAGCACAAGCTGGAATTCCTGAAGCCGGATTAGCATTAATTTTTGCAATTGATAGACCTTTAGATATGTGTAGAACAGTGGTAAACATTACTGGTGATGCAACTGTTTCAATGTTCGTTGACAAAATAATTTCAAAAAAATGAAGCTTGAGTTAGATGAATCATGGAAAAAACATCTACATAAACATATCAAATCAAGTAATTTCAAAAATCTTATATCATTTGTTAAGGATGAATATAGAAATTACACATGTTATCCCAAAGGAGGTTTAATCTTCCAAGCTTTAAATTGTTGTTCTTTAGAAAATGTAAAAGTTGTAATACTAGGGCAGGACCCTTATCATAATCCCAATCAGGCTAATGGATTGGCATTTTCTGTCTCAGAAAATATGATTATTCCACCATCACTTCTTAATATATTTAGAGAAATAGAAAATAATTTTAATATTAATTATACTAAAAACGGAGACCTTAACAGATGGTTAGAACAAGGTGTTCTGTTATTAAATTCAACATTAACTGTTAGAAAAAACAACCCTGGTAGCCACCAAAATCATGGATGGGAAAAATTTACAGATGAAATAATAAAAATAATTTCGCTTAATAAGAACAATGTAGTATTTCTTTTGTGGGGAAATTATGCCAAAAGTAAATCAAAACTAATTGATGATAGAAGGCATTTAATTTTAATGTCTGGTCATCCTTCTCCATTGAGTGCAAATAGGGGTTTATGGTTTGGGAATAATCATTTTAGTAAAACAAACAACTTTTTAGTTAGACATGGAATAAATCCAATTAACTGGCAATAACAATATTAAATTTCTTTAAATTCTGTCAAGTGTGTATTTTATCAAAGATTCAATGACAGATGAAGGATTAGAAGAGTAGGAATCATGTTTTCTATTAGCTAATATTGCATTTAATGAAATAGCATTATGATTTAAAAAATTTGCTAACCCATAAATTATTGCTGTTTCCATTTCTAAATTAGTAACATTATCGTTTTCAAAACTTAATTTATCTAAATCATCAAAATTTATTAATGTTTTCAAAGGAATTCTTGTCTTTCTTCCCTGAAATGAATAAAAACCATTGCAGGTAGCAGTTATTCCACTATTTATTAATTTTGAATTAAATTTTTTGTGAAGGCTTTCAGAACATTTAATACAATAAAAGAATTTTTGTGAATCATATGGTAGTTTGAATATTTTATCATTTTTATAGTTTTCCAAATCATAAGATGAAAGCTGTGAATTCAAGTCAATAGCATATTTTGAAATTAAAAATGAGTTAATAGGAATATTTTTGGAAATAGATCCAGAAGTGCCTATTCGAATAAAGTTTATTTGTTTATGATTCTCTTTATATTTGTTTTTTACGAAATCATAATTGACTAGTGTATCGATTTCATTAATAACTATATCAATATTACTTCCTCCAATTCCGGTGGAAATTACACTAATTCTCTTATTATTATAATATCCTGTAGCTGATCTAAACTCTCTGTTTTGAATTATAAATTCTACATCATTCATATATTTAGAAACCTCATCAACGCGAAATGGATCTCCAACCAATATAATATCACATGAAATGTGTTCTGGCTTTAGACATAAATGATAAATACTGCCATTGTTATTTGTAATAATTTCAGATGAATTCATTTCTAACCTCCAACACGTTTTACCGAAAAGCCAATTTCTGACAAATAACTCATAACCTTATCCCTAATATTACCCTGTATAATTATAGTTTGATTTTTAATAGACCCACCAACTGAAAATTTTTGTTTTAATTTACTAGCAATTTTTTTTAAATGATTCTTATTTGCCCCACCAAATCCTTCAATAATTAGTGTAGGTCTACCATTTCTCTTTTCATATTTACATAATAGGGGAGATACTTGATTATTAAGATTTGAAATATGCAAATTTGGTGGTTTTATATCAACTGATAGTTGGTGGTCTGGAAATAATTTTTGTAATTGATCTTTTAAATTCATTATTTTTTTAAAAGACCTAATTCAACTAACCTTTCATCCAAAAATTCACCAGCAGTTATATCGTTATAGGCCTTTGGATATTCATCGCATACACATGAATCAATTACATTTAATTTCATATCACTGATAGGATGCATGAAAAAAGGTATAGAATATCTAGATTTTTTAAGAAGCTCCTTGTTGGGATTTACAACTCTATGAACTGTTGACTTTAAAACATTATTAGTGTGTCTAGATAACATATCTCCAATATTAATCATTAATTCATTTTTTTCAGCCACAGCATCAATCCAGTTTCCCTGTGAATCAAGAACTTGTAATCCTTTACCGTGAGCACCCATCAAAAGTGTGATCAGATTAATATCTCCATGTGCAGCTGCCCTTACAGCTTCTTTGGGGTCTTCTGTTATTGGGGGATAGTGTATTGGTCTCAGTATTGAGTTTCCATTTTTTATATACTGATCAAAATAATTTTCATCAATTTCCAAATAAATAGCAAGTGCTCTTAAAACATATTTTGCAGTTTTTTCTAGAGATCTGTAAACTTCTTTACCAACCAAGTTAAATTCAGGCAATTCTTTAACAGTAATATTTGGAAAGTAATTGTAATTATTTATTTCAGAACTAGAAAGAAATTGGCCAAAGTGCCAGTATTCTTTTAAATCCCCATGTTTACTTCCTTTGGCACTTTCTTTTCCAAATGAAACATAACCTCTTTGACCTGAATATTCAGGGTGTTCATATTTAGTTTTTACTTCTGTTGGAAGATCAAAAAATAATTTTATTTGCTCATATAATCGTGAAACCAAATCATCGTCTAAAAAATGCCCATGAACAGCACAAAAACCAATATCTTGAAAGGCACTTCCAATGGATTTTACAAAATTGGATTTCTTTTGTTGATCTTTGCTCAGAAAATCTTGTAAATTTAGTGAAGGTATTTTTTTCATCTAATGAAATTATTTTAAGTAAATATAATAAATGTTGATAACTTCAGGGTTTTATCTTATCCATAGAGATTTAATTTATATTATAAATTAATATTTTGCTTTGTAATTAATTATGAACTTCTTCAACTCAGAAATAGAAAAGTCTGAATATATTGAACTTTACACAAATATGCTTCTTCCAAGAATGGTTGAGGAAAAGATGTTGATTCTTTTAAGACAAGGTAAAATATCAAAATGGTTTTCAGGAATTGGGCAAGAGGCTATTTCAGTTGGAGTTACCATGGCTTTGGAGGATGATGAATATATTTTACCTATGCATCGAAACCTAGGTGTATTTACAAGTAGAAAAATTTCATTATATAGACTATTTTGTCAATGGCAAGGAAAGTCAGATGGTTTTACCAATGGAAGAGACAGATCATTTCATTTTGGTTCAAATGAATTCAAAATTGTTGGGATGATTTCACATCTTGGACCACAATTAGGTGTTGCAAATGGGATTGCATTAGACAACCTGTTAAAAAAAAATAAAAAAGTAACTGCAGTTTTTACCGGAGAAGGAGGTACTAGTGAAGGAGATTTTCATGAGGCTTTAAATGTAGCATCAGTTTGGAATTTACCGGTAATATTTATTGTTGAAAATAACGGATATGGATTATCAACTCCTGTAAATGAACAGTACAATTGTAAAAATATTTCTGACAAAGGAATTGGTTACGGAATTAAATCATATAATATTGACGGAAATAATATTATTGAAGTTTTTTCCAAGATCAAAGAGATAAAAAAAATAATTCAAAAAAAACCACAACCTGTTCTTATTGAGTTTATGACTTTTCGAATTAGGGGACATGAAGAAGCTAGTGGAACAAAGTATGTTCCAAAAGAAATGATTGAATTCTGGACAAAGAAAGATCCAATTTTAAATTATGAGACCTTTCTAACTGAATCTGATATTTTAAATAAAAAAGAAATTTTAAAGATTAAAAGGAAATTTACACAAATCATTGAAAATGATATAACAAAGGCTAACTCACAAACCAAAATCATTCCTTCAATTCAAAAGGAAACAAACGATGTATTACACCCTTTTAAAAACAATACGAATGGAAATCTAGGAAAATCAAAAGAAATGAGATTTGTTGATTCTATTTCAAATGCTCTAAAATTATCAATGGAAAAATATAAAGACTTGATAATCATGGGGCAAGATATTGCAGAATATGGTGGTGTTTTTAAAATAACAGACGGATTTTTAGAAACATTTGGAAAAGATAGAGTAAGAAACACCCCTATATGTGAATCATCCATTATCGAAACTGCTATGGGACTCTCAATTAGTGGAAGAAAAAGTATTGTTGAGCTACAATTTTCTGATTTTATTTCGTCCGGGTTTAATCCAGTCGTAAATTATCTTGCTAAAACATTTTATAGATGGAAACAGAAAGCTGATGTAGTTCTGCGAATGCCATGTGGAGCAGGAGTTGGAGCTGGACCATTCCATTCCCAAACAAATGAGGCTTGGTTCACTAAAACACCTGGTCTTATTGTTGTTTATCCATCATTTCCTTTTGAGGCCAAGGGTTTATTAATATCATCAATTGAAAATCCTAATCCGGTATTGTTTTTTGAACATAAAGCACTGTACAGGACTATCAGAGAAGAAATTCCAGAAAACTATTATAATATATCAATTGGGGAGGGTAAATTAAGAAAAATAGGAAATAAAATTTCTGTAATTTCCTATGGACTAGGAGTGCATGAAGCTATAAAAATAATTGATAAGCATAATATTGATGCTGACCTAATAGATTTATTAACATTATCCCCAATTGATGAAAGAATTATAATTAATTCTGTGAATAAAACAGGAAAAGCAATAGTATTACAAGAGGATAGTCTTTTTGGAGGGATTGCTTCCGAAATTTCTTCGATAATTATGGAAAACTGCTTTGAAAATTTAGATGCACCAGTAGTCAGAGTTGCTAGTTTGAACACTCCAATCCCTTTTGATCAAGGGCTTGAAAAACAATACTTACCATTTAATAGGTTTGAAACTAAAATAATTGAACTTTTGAATTATTAATTTTTAAATAAAAATATTTAATTTATAGCTTAAATTTTATTCAAAATTGTTTTAAAACATTTATTTCTTTCTATTTTTGCAAATCTGACTTTAACAAATGTCCTTGAAAACAGAAATAGATTTATACAATTACCAAAAAGGTGCGATTAAGAAGATATTTAATCGATTTGAAGATAGACCCAATGATTATCATTTGCTGTATCAACTTCCAACCGGTGGGGGAAAAACAATAATTTTTTCTGAAATTGTAAGACAGTATCTAAAACTAAAAAAGAAAAAAGTAGTTGTTTTAACACATAGAATTGAGCTATGCAACCAAACATCTAAGGTTTTGACGAGCTTTGGAGTATTTAATAAAATTATAAATAGCAAAGCTTCCTTAAAGGATCAAAATGATTACAGTTGCTACGTTGCAATGGTTGAGACATTAAATAATAGACTCATTGAGGATAAACTTGATATTTCAGATGTAGGGCTAGTAATTATCGATGAAGCGCATTACAATTCTTTTACGAAATTGTTCAAATTTTTCAGTAAATCCTTTATGCTTGGGGTTACAGCAACTCCTTTAAGTTCGAATATTAATTTACCTATGAAAGACAATTATGATGAATTAATCGTTGGAGAATCAATTTCAGAACTAATTAAAAACAAATTTTTAGCCAAAGCCGATTTATTTACTTATAACGTCGGTTTAACATCACTAATAGTTGGCGCTAATGGTGACTACACTGTTAAATCATCTGAAGAGCTTTATACAAATAATGATATGCTATCAAAACTTATGATAGTATATGAAGAAAGGTGTTTGAACAAAAAGACGCTTATTTTTAACAACGGAATCAATACATCACTGATTGTATATGATTCTTTCAAAAAAGCTGGTTTTAATGTAAGACATTTAGATAATACCGCTACAAAAAAACAAAGATCAGAAATCCTAAGTTGGTTCAAGAACACAGAAAATGCCATATTAACTTCTGTCAGTATTTTAACAACAGGTTTTGATGAGCCGTCGGTTAAATGTATAATTATAAATAGAGCAACTAAATCTCTAACACTATATTATCAAATGATTGGTAGGGGCTCAAGATTATTAAAAAACAAGAGTTCTTTTCAAGTTATTGATTTAGGTAATAATTTTTACAGATTTGGAGAATGGGGTACTGATATAGATTGGAATAGAATATTTCAAAATCCACTCAATTATTTAGATAATATTAAATCCGATGAAGAAATCGAAGGAAGATTTAGATATGAAATGCCTGATGAAATTAAAAAGCTTTTTTCAAAAACTGAGGATTTTTTCTTTGATGTTGATATGACATACGTAAATTCAATCAAAAGTGGGAAATCTTCAAAGATTGTATTGGAAAAAGCAATTAATCATCATTCATTGATGTGCGTTGAAAACAGTGATGATGAATTTGACGCTCTTTTACTGGTAAAAGAACTTAATGATGATATAGATTTTATTATTAAGAGATATTCTAAATGCATTAGCAAAAGCACAACAAATTTTTTAGAATGGCTTACTGAAGACTACAAGAAAAGATTAAGGACTAATATTAGAAGAAATTTTGATATGATTAAAAAAAATTATTCATTAAATTTATAACATGAGTTTTATAGAGTGGCACAAAAAATATATCAAATCTAGCTTATATATTTTTGGTTTATCTGATTATCAAGGCATGTGGATTTCATTTTTTAAAGGAATAATTTTTGGTGCTTGTATAATGTGGTTCATAGGATGTAAAGAAAATGTGGTAGTCAAAAATAAAGCGACAAAGGTATTTGAAATTTCGAAAGAGGTTTCAAATACAATAGGTGCTGACTATTCAATAGGTGTAAAAGGAAATTGTGGAATGTGTAAATTCACAATCGAACAAGCCGTAAAAGATTTAGACTTTGTAAAAAATGCAGATTGGGGAATAAAATCTAAGATTTTGGATATCTCTTTTAAAAATTCTAAGAATTATGATTTAGATATATTAAACAAAGCAATTAATGATTCCGGTTATGAAACAATGAATTCGACTGCTAATCAATCTGCATACGATAATCTTCCTGGATGTTGTAAATATGACAGAAGTATGGAAGTTTATTCCCCAAATTAAATATATCGTTAAGATAAATACTTATTGTTATATAATTTATATTATGTAAAATAGAATTATTTATTTTCTGATTTGATTAATCGATGTGATTCACTCCTACCATCATAGAATATCTTTAATATATAAATACCATTAATCAAACTATTCACATTGATTGATCTATTAATCTTTGCAGTTTTGCGCATAAGAAGTTTGGAATTTAAATCATACAATTCAAAATCAATATCTCCTGTGTAATCGTCGTTAACGATGCGTATTTCTTTTGAAACTGGATTGGGAACTAATCTAAAAAGTGTTTCTTTAAAATTTTGGTTTGTCAATGTGTTAGTAAAACAGTTCTCAGCAACAGAAAATTCTGCCATTACAAGCTCATTAATTTTATTTTCACAAATACTTTCATTGGAAGAGTGATTAAAAAATGTGGAGTCAATAGCATAATTATCAGCACCAAGATAATCTTGAAGTAAAGTTCCTAGAGTCTCTCTGTAATCAAATTGATAAGTTTCCAATTGCCAGTTATTAGACTCAGTTGCTTCTGTTAAATCTGGATTTGTCCCCGAAACTCCACCATTTATGGCAGTTCCAAATACAAACATTGGAGCAATTTCACCATGATCAGTCCCAAGGTTTCCATTTTCTTTTGCTTTTCTGCCAAATTCAGAAAATGTTAACCCAACTATATCGTCCTGAAAACCTTGTGATGAAATGTCCAACATAAACTTTGAAACAGCTTGATCCAACTCAGTAAGCAAATCATTGTGATCCCCTATTATATCACTCTGTGATTGAACCTGACCAAAATGTGTGTCAAAACCATTTAGTTTAACAAGATATATTTTTGACTGAAGACCTCCGCTAATCAATCTTGCGACTGTTTTTAATTGATTTGATAAATCTGTATCCTCATAGTTAACAGAATTTGAACCATTATTAAATGCATTAGAAATTGCCTGGGAATACAAGGTTGATATCTGATCATTTTCAATTATATATTGAAGTTCAGTGCCATAATGTGAATTTGGTATATTAACAGGTGGCTCCCCTCCTAATCCACTTAAAACTGAGTAAAATCCTGATGCATCTTGACCCTCAATATTTAAAGATAATCCATGTTCCTCAGCACCATGAAAACCCAATGAACCAGTTTTAGATCCAATTTCAACACCAATAGGAAATGATTGATTTACTAAATCATAAAAATAGGATTCAATAAACCTACCAATCCAACCAGAATCTCCCCCATTTAACCAGCTATTTCCATCATTTCCAGTATTATAAATATCAGTTGATGCAAAATGACTCTTGTTTTGTGAAGGATATCCTACAGATTGAAGAATTCGTAAATTTCCTGCATCATAAATGTCTTTAAAACCGGTTAAACTTGGGTGCAATCCGATCTGCTGTGAATCAACTAAGGAAGGATCTAAATTAATGAATGAATTTAGCCCTGAATCTGGAATCTTAATTGTTGGTCTAAGATTACTGTACAAATCATACTGATTTAATGGAATTATAGTATTCAAGCCATCATTACCACCGCCAAGATATATTAAAACCAACTTCCTATTGCTTATTTCACAGCTTACAAATTTTTTAGCAATATTCAATGCATTTGTTATTTGAAACGGAAATAAACCGATTGCAGATGCTGAGGTTGCTAATTTTATAAAATTTCTTCTTTTCACATCAATTGATTTTCAGGTGCATTTAGCATAGCACCTATTAATATATCAAGTTTATTTTTAACAATGGTATCGTCACCACTATTAACAAAAGTATCCCATGTCTCAGCCCAATAATAATCTGGAAAACCATCTAAAATTAAATCAGCAAAATAGCTTACTCTATCTTGATCAATTGGATTTACGTATATTAATTCAGAAATATCATTTATCAGGTTCTGTATATTTCCTGGTGAAGTAATATTATTTTGAATAAAATTTACTGAATCAATTGATGCCCCGAATTGACCATTTGCACCTAATTTATTTCTACCAGTAATCAAAGATTCTGTTAATCTATATCTTGCCAAAATTGTACTAGATGAAAACCAATGCCTATCAAAATCAGGGGATTGGTATATTGCAGGGTGACCAGCCACAGTTTCAGGGGCAAAAAGTTCCATTCCAGACATTGGAAAATAGTTGTTTCTTAAAAAATACATTGAAAATTTATAGTAGTTACCTAAATCTTCAGAAGGTTCAGGAATTATAAATTCAAAATTTCTTATCATTGAGGCAGCTAATTGTAGTGGAGATTTTATTATTGATCCAATAATTTCATCATTTGGATCATCATCACCAAAATCAAAAAAATGTTGAGATGAAAGTAATGTTCTTACAACAGGAACAATTTCATAGTTATTATCAATTAACTGCTGGGCTAATGGATTTATAATATTAGTTTCATCTTCCGCTGTCCATTCACTTTTAACAAAAAATCTATATAATTTACTTACATAGGCTCTGGCAGTTGCTTCCCTGTCAAAAATCATATCAACAAATTCGTGTAACTCTGACATAATGGTGTTTTCATCCGTACCACCTGCAAGCTGATAATTATCAAATGCATGACTAAAAGTCTTTGTACTTTGATCATGTTGGTTGACAGAAATTCTTCCCATAGGAATTCCAGTATCAGGGTCAATTATTGTTCTGTCAAGCTTTGTTTTGAATCCAGAAAAAACTTTCGCAGCCATAATTACGTCATCCTCGGTGTAAGTGGAGTAATCACCCTCCCCTATTTGCTCTCCTTTGGTAATTGTGAAGAGCTCCAAAAATTCTCTTGCATAGTTTTCATTGGGGTTATTTGCATTATTCTGTGTATTGTCAAGATAATTTAACATTGCATTATCCAATGTGATTTTTTTAGCTAATTCCTTTAGATTACCTGATGAAAAATACTGAAGTAATCTCAAATGGTCATAAAAGTAATGAGATGCACCAATATCTCCACTAGAAATTGTAAAAGTTGTGTGTAAAAAAAATAATAATTTATCTTTGATATTATTTCTGTTTACCATGTTGTAAAACCACCATTGACTTAATAAACCTCGTTTTCTTCCCTGATTTGGCATGTCAGGTGGATATTCTATTGACTCTAGCCAATAGCCATGTGGACTTTCAGTTGGAAGAGGATCATATGGCTGAACATATGAAATAGTATTATCTGAAAATAAAAGATCCAAAGCTTGATCAACGTTCAGCGATGAAATTTGGTATAATAATGTTTTATTATAATGAAAACAAGATCTTCTAAGTAAGTGCTTTGCCTTTGAAACCCCAAGTTCTGAAGTATAGGGAGATAATGACATTAATTATTGTTTTTTTCAATGTAAACTGATGTAGATGGAAATGCAAAATCACACTTGTGTTTTGAAACTATATCAATAATTGAGTAATTTATCTTTTCCTGAGTATTTATTAACACCTCCCAGTCTGGACTATTCACATAATATAGCACCATTATATCAAGTGAACTGGGACCAAAATTTAGAAATCTAACTTTACCATCATTATTTGTATCTGGATGTTTATCAATCAAATCCTGAATATCATTTACAATAGCTTTTATATTATTTACTGATGAGTCGTATGTCAAACCAATATTAAACTTTACTCTTCTAACAGGTCTAGCCCCTAGATTATCAAGCTCTGAGCTTATAATATTTTTATTAGGAACAGTAACTATACTTTTATCAAAGGTTCTGATCCTTGTACTTCTAAAACCAACCTTCTCAACAACACCAGTGACTCCGCCAAGTGTAACAATATCACCCACAGTAAATGGTTTATCAAAAAATATTGTGAATGACCCTAATAAATTTTCTAAGCTTTCTTTTGAAGCCAAAGCAAAAGCAACTCCACCAATTCCTAAACCTGTGACTAAAGCAGCAATATTAACATCAAATACATTTCCTAAAATCATCACAATTCCAAGTACAATTATGATAACCTTAGCCATATCAACAGCAAACGGTATTAGTTGATCATCAACTTTACTTTCTGTCTCTGATGCCCTATTTTTTAGTTTAAAGCCAATAAAATCAATTGATCTATTAATTATCCAAAAAACTATAAGTAATAAAAGAAGATTGAATGCCTTTGAAATTATGTCAATAATTCCTAAGCCACTCTCTTTATTAGAGATTAATTCAGATAAATCTAAAAACATTGAAGAGACATACAAAACAACCAGAAATAAAAAGTATTTAATTGGTTTTTTGAGAAGACTGTTAAACTTAGCCGCGTCATTTTGATTATTAACTTTACTGAAAAATTTTAATGATAATTTTAAAAAGTAGGAACTTAATGGAATTAGAATTAAATAACCAATTAAAACAGATACTAAAAAATACAAATATGTCAAAATTGTATTATCAAATAATTTTAATTCTAGAATCTCTGTAATTTCCATAATATTGTTATTTACTTTTTAAATTTAATAATTTTATAAATATCAACTAAAAAAAAAGCACCATAAAGGTGCTTTTTAATTTTTAATTATTTCCTAATATCAGAGGAAGCCCATCATCACCACTTCCAATTACAACAACTTTGGAATTATTTGATTCTGCTAATTTTATTGTAGCCTCAATCCCTTTGTCTTTCAAAATATTTGAAGTAAGTGAAGCAGCAAGAATTCGATTTGCATCAGCTTTACCTTTAGCCTCAATTCTTTGTTTTTCAGCTTCTTTTGCAGCTGTAACCAGTCTGAACTCATATTCTAAAGATTCCTGCTCTTGTCTTAGCTTTCTTTCAATAGCTTGTTTAATCGTTGACGGCAATGTTACATCTCTAACAAGAATTTCATTAAGCTGAATATATTGATCGTCTACAATTTTCTTGGTTTCTTCATATATCTCAAGCTGTATTGCATCTCTTTTGGATGAATATAATTGCTCTGGTGTATATCTACCAACAACACTTCTTGCAGCAGATCTAATTGCAGGCAATAAGATACGTTGTTTGTAAGCCTGACTTTTTTCTTGATGAAGTCTTCCTAAATCATTGTATTTTGGCTGAAACCAAGCAGAAGCCTCCAATTGAATATCTAATCCATTAGAGGATAAAACATTCATTTTTTCAAAAACTTCCTGTTGTCTAACTTCATACTTATATACAGTGTTCCAAGGTAAAACGAAGTTAAAACCTTCGCCAAGAGGCGGCTCGTCAGTTACTACACCACCATCAAAAAACTTATATAAAACACCTGCCTCACCCGGACCAATAGTCACAATTGATCTAGAAATGACAAGCAAGCCCACAGTTAAAAGAATTAATAATGGGACACCAATTTTGGGTAAATTATTCATATTATTTATTTTAAATTATTAAGTTAATAAACCTCCATTCACATGGATTGTTTGACCAGTTACATACGATGACAAATCACTTGCCAACCAAACGCATGTTCCAGCTATATCTTTAGGATTCCCTCCTCTTTTCAAAGGTATTGAATTTCTCCATTCTTCAACAACTTTTTCATCTAATACTTCAGTCATTTCAGTTTCAATAAATCCTGGAGCGATAACATTGCATCGTATGTTTCTAGATCCTAACTCCAATGCAATAGATTTTGAAAAGCCAATTATTCCCGCTTTAGATGCGGCGTAATTTGACTGACCTGCATTTCCCTTGACACCGACTACTGAGCTCATATTAATTATGGAACCTGACCTCTGTTTAAGCATTGTTCTTTGAACAGCCTTTGTCATATTGAAAACTGACTTTAAATTAACTTCAATGACTTTGTCAAAATCATCTTCAGTCATTCTCATTAATAAATTATCTATTGTTATTCCAGCATTATTAACCAAAATATTAATTTCAGTAAAATCTTTTAAAATTTTTTCAATTAAAATTACAGATTCATCATATGATGAAGCATCAGACTTATATCCTTTAACAATTACATCAGAATCCTTGAATTTATCTTCAAGTTCTTTTGCTAATTTTTCAGAACTAGAATAAGTAAATAACACATTAGCACCCTGATTGGCAAATTCAAGTGCAACTCCTTTACCTATACCTCTAGTTGCTCCAGTAATTATAGCTGTTTTACCTTGTAATAATTTCATATTATGAATTTTTATTATGAATTTCTAAAACCTTCTTACCAATTTCTGCGGGTGAATCAACAACATATATTCCAGACTGTCTTAAAATACCTTTTTTGGCTTTCGCAGTATCATCTTTGCCGCCAATAATTGCACCTGCATGTCCCATAGTTCTGCCAGCTGGAGCTGTTTGTCCTGCAATAAACCCAATTACAGGTTTATCGGATTTTGATGTTGAATACCAATGCGCAGCATCATTTTCTAATTGTCCCCCAATCTCTCCAATTAAAACAATAATATCTGTTTCATTGTCATCGATAAATAATTTGAGGGCACCCTTGACTGTTGTTCCAATGATGGGATCACCACCAATTCCTAGTGCAGTTGAAATACCAAGCCCTTGCTTAACAACTTGATCAGCTGCTTCATAAGTCAAGGTACCAGATTTGGAAACAATACCAACTCTTCCTTTTTTAAAAATATTTCCAGGCATAATTCCAACTTTTGCTTCGTTAGGAGTTATAACTCCTGGACAATTAGGTCCAACTAAAATAATATCAAGATCTTTAATATGGTTATTCACCTTAATCATATCCTTTACAGGAATTCCTTCGGTAATTGCAATTATCACTTTAATTCCAGCATCAGCAGCTTCAATAATAGCATTGGCAGCAAATGCGGGGGGAACAAAAATAATACTGGTGTCAGCATTTGTAATTTTAATTGCTTCAGCTACAGAATTGAATACAGGTAGATTTAAATGAGTAATTCCACCTTTTTTTGGAGTAACTCCACCAACAATATTTGTTCCATAATCTATCATTTGCGATGAATGAAAGGTTCCTTCCTTTCCTGTAAATCCCTGAACGATTATTTTTGAACTTTTATTAACTAGTACGCTCATTATTCTTTATATCTTTCTTTATAAGTTCCTTTAATTGAATCTATTTTTATTTTATCCCCTTCATTTATAAATAAAGGCACATTAACAATTGCACCAGTTTCTAAAGTAGCTGGCTTAGTTGCGTTAGTTGCTGTATTTCCTTTAACTCCAGGCTCAGTTGATGTAACTTCTAAAATGACATTGGGTGGCATTTCAACCGAAAGTGGTAATGAGGATTCAGAATTTATTATTACAGTAACAACCTCGCCCTCTTTCATTAATTGCGGGTTTTCGAGCAATTTTTTCTCAATTGAAATCTGATTGTAATCATCTGTGTTCATAAAATGGTACAAATCGGTATCCTTGTATAAAAATTGAAACTTATTAGTTTCGACTCTAACCACATCAATTTTGTGTCCAGCAGAAAATGTATTTTCAACTACTTTACCATTGGTTACACTTTTTAATTTAGTTCTTACAAATGCAGGGCCTTTTCCTGGCTTTACGTGTAAAAATTCTATGATCTTATATATATCATGATTGAACTTTATGCACAATCCATTTCTAATGTCGGCTGTTGTACTCATACTAATTTGATTTTGTATATCCTTTCATAATACCCCTCTGCGAATTTCTTATAAACATTAAAATTTCATCTCTTTCATCTGAAGCCTCCATTTCAGCCTCAATAATTTCACAGGCTTGTGAATTATTATAATTTCTTTGGTAAAGTAATCTATAAATACTTTGAATTTCCTTTATTTTTTCAGATCCATACCCCCTTCTCCTTAGGCCAACAGAATTAATTCCAACATAAGAAAGTGGTTCTCTAGCAGCTTTTACATATGGAGGAACATCTTTTCTAACCAAAGAACCTCCGGTTACAAATGCATGATTTCCAATTGAACAAAATTGGTGAATTGCAGTTAATCCTGAAATGATTACATGATCTCCTACAGTAACATGCCCTGCTAAAGTCGTATTATTAGAAAAAATACAATTATTTCCAACAAAACAATCATGCGCAATATGACAATAGGCCATAATCAAACAATTTGAACCAATTACGGTTTTTAATCTATCATTTGTTCCTTTATTTATGGTTACACACTCACGAATAGTAACATTATCCCCAATTTCAACAAAAGTTTTTTCATTGTTGTATTTTAGGTCTTGTGGATTAGCAGAAATAACTGCACCCGGATAAATTGTACAATTTTTTCCAATTCTTGCTCCGTCCATTATTGAAACATTAGACCCTATTATTGATCCTTCACCAATAATTACATCACCATCGATGGTAGTAAAGGGATCAATAACAACATTCTTTGCAATTTTAGCATTTGGATGAATATATGAGAGTGGCTGTTTCATTCTATTTTACTTTTGAAATTTGAGCAGTTAATTCAGCTTCAGCACATAATTTTCCATTTGCATAAGCCAATCCCTGCATATGACATATTCCTCTTCTAAAAGGACCCAAAAGAGAGCATTTAAAAATTATAATATCGCCCGGCAATACTTTATTCCTAAATCTAACTTTATCAATTTTTGCAAAAAAGGTTAAATAATTCTGAGGGTCGTCTAGTTTTGACATTACAAGAATTCCACCCATTTGAGCCATTCCCTCTATAATTAATACACCCGGCATTACTGGGTAATCAGGGAAATGGCCTTTGAAAAAATCTTCATCAATTGTTACATTTTTAACTCCGATAACCTGATCATCGGTTAGCTCATATATTTTATCAATAAATAAAAACGGTGGTCTGTGAGGTAAAATTTCCATTATTTTACTTGAATCCATAATTGCTTTTGAGGAAAGATCAATTTGTGGGATATTATTTTTCATTGAATCTTTTATTATTTCCTTCATTTTTTTTGAAAATTTTGTGTTGATGTAGTGACCAGGTTTATTCGCAATAACCTTACCCCTAATCCTAGTTCCAATTAAAGCTAAATCACCTATAACATCAAGTAACTTGTGTCTTGCTGCCTCATTAGGATAATGAAGTGTTAAGTTATCTAAAATTCCATTAGATTTAACCGAAATCTTATCTTTGTTAAAAGCTTTTTTCAGTTTCTCCATTGTTTCATTTGATAAGGGTTTATCAACATAAACAATAGCATTATTTAAATCACCTCCTTTGATTAAACCCTTATTTAATAGCATTTCTATTTCATGTAAGAAACTAAAGGTTCTACAATTTGAAATCTGGGGTTTAAATTCTGAAATTGAATCAATTGTGGCATTCTGTGTACCAAGTATTTTAGTGCCAAAATCAACCATAGTAGTTACTTTGTAATTTTTTGCAGGCAAGACCATTATTTCACTGCCAGTATCCTCATCTTTTAAAGAAATTACTTTTTTTACAATAAACTCCTTTCTTTTTGAATCTAGATACTTCACTCCTGCTTTTTCTAATGCATCAACAAAAAATTTAGCAGAACCGTCCATTATTGGAGGTTCTGATTGATTTAATTCAATTATGACATTATCAATTTCTGATCCAACCAGGGCAGCAAGTACATGTTCACAGGTCTGAATGGTAAATCCATTTTTATTAAGACAAGTTCCCCTATCAGTGCTAGAAACATATTTTATATCAGCTTTCATTGTCGGAGAATTTTCTAAATCAACACGTTTAAAAATATAGCCACTATCTGCATTGGAAGGAACAAAAGTTAGGGTTACATCCTTTCCAGTATGCAAACCTACACCCTCAAGGGATACTTTCTTAGAGATGGTGGTTTGATTATGTTCTGTTGTTACAATCATATTAATGCTTTTTTAGGTTATCTACATCTTTAAATATATTTACTAAATTTTTAAAATAAACATATGATCTGTTGAATAACCTAGCATCAAAAGCAGGATTACCTCTTACAATGGAATTGTCTTTGATATTACTAAATACACCCGATCCACCATTAATCTTCACGTTATTTCCAATATCTATATGACCTGCAAATCCAACTTGACCGCCAATTTGACAATTTTTTCCAATTTTTGTTGACCCGGAAATTCCAGATTGAGCAGCTATAACAGTATTTTTTCCAATTTCAACATTATGAGCAATCTGAACTAAATTATCAATTTTTACCCCTTCGTTAATTATTGTAGAGCCAATTGTTGCTCGATCAATTGTAGTACACGATCCAATTTCTACATTATTCCCAATTATTACATTTCCAATTTGTGGAGTTTTTGTGTATTCTCCATTATTATTTGGTGCAAAACCAAATCCATCGGAGCCAATCACAGAGTTAGAATGAATGATACAATTATCCCCAATTTTAGTATCATCATAAACTCTTACTCCAGTATTTAGTATTGTATTTGAACCAATGGAAATATTATTACCAATTGTAACATTATCATTGATGACCACTGAATCAGAAATATTACAATTATTTCCAACGACTGAAAAATTTCCGACATGAACATTCTTCCCAATAGATGATGACTTCTGCACGAGAGAATATTTACTTATTTCCGGCTGATTTTTTTTAACCTCATTAAATAGTTGCAGGAGCTGGTTAAATGCTAAATACGAGTCTTCAACACAGAGAAAATTTAATGATTTATACATTTTGATATCAAAGTCTTTATTCACAATAATTAATGATGCCTTGGTTTTTTTTAGCCATGGCAGGTATTTTTTATTGGAAAGAAAAGTAATATCACCTTTTTTAGCATCTTCAATTTTAGCAATATTGTTTAACTTAATTTCACTGTCCCCTACAATATCTCCATTGAGTTTAAGTGCTAAATTTGCCAGGGTTAGTTTCATAAAGAGCAAAATTATGAAATTTATATAAATACAACATTTAAAGCTATGTTAATTTCTTCAATAAACTATATGATTTTAAATATTATAATTTAACTTTAAATCATATCATTGTTTTTATGGAAAAAAAATCAATTTTATGGGTTGATGATCAAATAGATTTATTAAAGGCACATATTATTTTTTTGCGAGATAAAGGATTTCAGGTAACTAGTTGTAACAACGGTAGTGAGTCTATAGAACTAATCAAAAATAATCTTTATGATATTATTTTGCTTGATGAAAATATGCCAGGTATTAGCGGCATTGAAACTCTTGAGCAAATAAAAATTATCAGACCAAGTTTAAAGGTAATTATGATTACTAAGAATGAGGCAGAAGACATAATGGAACAAGCGATTGGGAAGCAAATTTCTGACTATCTAATAAAGCCTGTTAATCCAAATCAAATTTTATTAAGCTTGAAAAAGAATTTAAAAACGAAGGAATTAATAAATGAGACCAATATTTCTCAGTATCAACAGAAATTTAGAAGTCTTTCTATTGACATGATGAATATTTCATCCTGGGATGGTTGGTTAATGCTTTACCATGAAATCATTTTTTGGGAATTGAAACTTTCTAAAACTAGTGATAAAACAATGATCGATATACTTATTAATCAGAAGAAAGAAGCAAATAATTTATTTTCAAAATTTGTAGAAAATAATTATGAAAGTGCAATTAATGACAGTAATGGACCAACTTTTTCTCATAATCTTTGTAAACGACATTTATTCCCAGAAATAAAAGACC